>CAZGOK010000030.1:0-13145 GCA_964527665.1 uncultured Sphaerochaeta sp. | reverse complement strand
CAGGGCGAAGTCAACTTCTCCCCCTATTTCTATTCTCTGGAGGTTCTCCATGAGTTTCTTACTGGTTGGATTGCTCAATACCACCTGGCAACAAGTTTTTATGTTTGGGGTAGGGCTCATTCTCATCTATTTGGCTATTGCCAAAAAACTGGAGCCGGCGTTGTTGCTGCCTATGGGTTTCGGGGCGATCCTTGTCAACCTGCCTTTTTCTGGTGCTGTCACACAGAATATGGTGGGTATTGGCGAGGTCACAGGAATCCTTGATTGGCTTTTCAGCATGGGCATCGAGTCAGCTGAGGCGATGCCGCTTTTGCTCTTCATCGGAATAGGGGCAATGATAGACTTCGGGCCTTTGCTGGCGAATCCCAAGCTCATTCTCTTTGGAGCTGCCGCACAATGGGGCATCTTCGCCACCATCTCCTTGGCAACCCTGATGGGATTCAGCCTTGTTGATGCTGCCTCCATCGGCATCATCGGGGCTGCCGACGGGCCTACCTCGATCTTGGTATCGCAGGTCTTGGGCAGCAAGTATATCGGTCCCATAGCCATAGCTGCCTACTCGTATATGGCCTTGGTGCCCATCATCCAGCCCTTTGCCATCCGGTTGGTTACCACCAAAAAGGAGAGGGCCATCAGGATGACATACAACCCCCGTTCCATCTCCAAGCGTGCAAAGATTCTTTTTCCCATCATAGTAACTGTAGTCTCAGGCTATGTTGCTCCTGCTTCGGTCTCCCTGGTCGGCATGCTGATGTTCGGCAACCTGATACGGGAGTGTACGGTGTTGGATTCTCTCTCCACTACGGCCCAGACAGTGCTGGTCAATCTGGTAACCCTGCTACTTGGCATTACCATCGCATCCACCATGAAGGCTGAGATGTTTGTTACCTTCCAAACGCTTATGATCATGGGCCTTGGGCTTATGGCGTTTGTCTTTGATACCATAGCAGGCGTCGTGTTTGCCAAGGTACTCAACCTGTTTTCCAAGACCAAGGTCAACCCCATGATAGGGGCGGCTGGCATATCGGCCTTCCCGATGTCAGCAAGAGTCATCCAGAGGATGGGCCAGGAGGCCGATCCTCAGAACCACTTGCTGATGCATGCAGTGGGTGCCAACGTAGCTGGTCAGATAGCATCGGTCATCGCCGGTGGCGTCATCCTGGGTCTGGTCCCAGGGCTTTTATAAAGGAGGTTTGCCATGCAAGAAACATTTTCCTTGTCGCTGCGTCTGATGGGACAGGGTATGGCCGGCATCTTTGCCGTCATCCTTATCATCTATGTGGTGTTGCTGTTTTTGGGGAAACCCAAGAAGAGGGTCGATAAGAGAGTCAAGACAGAGGAGCAACCATAACCACTAGTTGGAGGTGCGTGTGCTCTTGTGCTTGTTGGTTTGAGACAAGGTTCAGCTGATAGTCCATATTGGTGGAGGAGCAACAGCCCCTCCACCAATTCCCAGAAACACTGCACTTGGTTTGGTGCCGCCTTTGGCACCTTGCTGTGTTTCTTTTGTCCCCGTATGGTAAGGGGACGCCGTTACCTAGGGAGGCAACTGTATGATGATAGGATTTATAGGATTGGGGATCATGGGCAAGCCCATGGCAAAGAACCTGCTCAAGGCAGGGTACTCCCTAGCTGTTTACAATAGGAGCAAAGCTTCTGTTGAGGAGCTGGAAGCTGCCGGAGCAGCATCTTTTCCTTCAGCAAAGGACTTGGCGGTACACTGTGATGTCATCATCACCATGCTGCCCAACTCCCCTGAAGTTACAGAGGTTATCCTTGGAAAGGACGGGGTCATCGAGGGGGCCAGGGCCAACACCATTGTTGTTGATATGAGCTCCATCTCCCCTATCGTAAGCCGGGAGGTTTCCTCTGAGCTTGCAAAGAAGCAGGTGGACATGCTCGATGCTCCGGTAAGCGGAGGGGAGCCCAAGGCGATCGACGGCAGCCTCGCCATTATGGTCGGGGGGCCTGAGGATGCCTTTGCAAAGGTTGAGCCTATACTCAAGATTATGGGAGGGAGTGTCACCTTGGTGGGTGAAATCGGTAGTGGAAACATTGCCAAGCTTGCAAACCAGATTATGGTTGCAGCAAACATTGCAGGAATGTCTGAAGCTCTGGTGCTTGCAACCAAGGCCAAGGTCGATCCTGAGAAGGTCTTTAAGGCAATTCGGGGTGGGCTTGCAGGAAGCACCGTCCTTGATGCCAAGGCGCCCTTGGCACTAGAGGGCAATTTCAAGCCGGGCTTTCGCATCGACTTGCATATCAAGGACCTCCAAAACGCCCTTGATACTGCCCAGAGCATAGGAACTCCTTCTCCCATCAGTGAAGCTGCCATTGGGATGATGAAGAGCCTCTCCTCTGAGGGTAAGGGTAGTGATGACCATGGGGGCTTGATCCAGTGGTATGAGCAGCAGGCTAAGGTTGAGGTTCGTTCCTAGAGCCAACCTCCAAGCCTCATGGTCGAACGTGTAGTCTGACAAAGAGACCCCACCTCTTCTGGATTTTTCCAGAAAAGGTGGGGTCTCAATATTGGCAAGCTCGGTGTTAGAAGCCTAAGGCTACTCCGATCTTCCCGCTGATGGTATAGCCCTTGATATCAATATTCTCGTTCTCGTAGGATACGCTGCCACTGACAAACTTTGCTCGTGTACTGAAGGGGAATGATGCTCCGATGCCTCCGACCAGGGCAAAAGAATCGCCTACGTGCACCACAACATCTGCTGATGTCAGGAGGCTGAAGGTACTCAGATCAGTATCAACATCAGTGCTTCCGATGCTTGAAGTCTGGGTCATGAGCTCATACTGGAGCCCAGCCCCAAGTTCCAAGGCGAGCATTTCAGACATGGAAGCTCTGAATTTTCCCGTTACTCCAGCATTCCAAGTCAAGGGGAAATCAGAGACATCAACACTTGATGAGCCTCTTGTCGCCTCAGTTGTCTTGGAGGATCCAAGGAGGAAACCGATCCCTACAGGGGTATCTCCCGGATAGATGGTTCCTGCAATAGCCAGACCAGCTAGCTTGGCCGTATGATCTTCGTCAATGGTGGATGCTCCGACGCTAAATGAGGTGTTTCCTTGCTTGTATGCACCTGTGCCATGGATACCAATCCAGCTTGGGGATGCAAAGATCAGGTTGGTTGTCAGTAATATGATGCTTAGTGCAAATAATGTTTTCTTCATGGTTATTCCTTTGTGTAGGATTCTCATTAAGTAGGAGGACAAGCGTAAAAACCAATATATATTCTACTACTATACTATAGATTTAAATAAATGTCACTAGTCTTATAGGATTCAGTAAAAACTTATAGGGTAATGTAATATGTATGATAGTTTTGTTGTTGTAAAATAATTACATATTATTAAATATGTCTAAATTCAGATATAAGATTTTGACCCCGGTCTTTGGAAGGTATGATCCCTGTATAAAGCTAAAGCTCAGATGAGGTTGGTCAGCCATCTTGAGGTATACGAAATGAAGAGAAATCGCTTTATTTCCGGGTTTGATGACTATGATTATCCAACCAGATCCCTTGTCCTATACGTGAGGTAATTCTCTTTTTGGAATGAACAGTTTGACGATTTTCACTCCTTTTTCGTGGGGGGGACTACCGGCTTTTCTCCTGCAAAAAAGAAATCTCACCCCACTTGAATATATTCAAGTGGGGTGAGATTATCCTTCAAGTTTCAGCAAACTGCTGTTTTAGGTCAGGATCTTAGAACCCGAATGCAACTCCGACCTTTCCGACGAAAGTGAAGCCCTTCACATCAAACTCATCTTCAGTGGATATGCCCAAGTTATCTTCGTACGTTCCCTTTGTGACTATAGGGAAGGATACGCCAACTCCTCCGACAAGAGCCAAGGACTCAGACAGGTGGACGATCATGTCTGCCGCTGTCAGTACGCTGAGGGTGTTGAGATTGGTTGTAGAATCATACGAGCCAAAGTCATAGGTTGTGCTCGTTCGTTCGTACATGAGGCCAGCCCCTAGTTCGAGGGCGAACATTTCAGTCATGCCGACTCTGTATTTTGCCATTACTGCACCATTCCAGGTCAAGGGATAGTCTTCCCATTCTAGTTCTGTCGAGTCGTTAGTGGCTTTGAATATCTTGGAAGCGCCGACTTGGAATCCTATTCCAACAGGTGCTTCTCCCGGATACAAGGTGCCTGCTATGTTCAGGCCGGCAAGGGTCGTTGTGTTTTCTTGCTCTACGGTGAGAACCGTTGTGGTGTTCTGTTGGTAGGAGACTGTGCCCTGTACCCCTATCCAGCTTGGGGAAGCGAATAGGAATCCAGCCGAAAGTAAGATGACCGTACATAAGATCAATGTCTTTTTCATAGTTTTCTCTTTTTTTGATATAATTCTGAGTAGGAGGACAAGCGTAACAACAATACACACATGCAGGATACATGAAATTGTAATTGTTTTGATTACAACCCTATAAGGGCTTTTTGAAATTGGCTACGGTTACAGCTGCTTCGACAATCGTACCAATGCTAGCTACCCCTCAATGGGGTCTCCCAATCATTTCAATGCTCTTGACACAATAGTGCCTTATAAGCCTTTTAAGCGCGATTTTCCTTGTAGAAAGAATTCACTTTCACCAAGAGCATACGTTGGAGGTATGTTGATGCCTCGTTTTGTATGGTTCACTCTTGCGCCCTCTAGAGCCTCTATCTTCTACTTTTCCGGCGATTGCTTTATGATCGCCATCATCTCTGTATGGCATTCTCCATAGAGAGACATTTTTTCGGTACGTAGGTCTTTAAGCTGAGTGACTATTCAAGCATCAACATAACGATACAGGCGTGCTCTCCTCTTAGTCAATCTATGGATCCTTAGATTGAGGTCTTTTCTTTGTATTTACATATTTCATTGTCATATAAGGAGAAATATATGTACATAAGGGTGATTTTGTCCTGTTTTACCCCTAATTACAAGGCTAGTGAAATCCCAACAACTGCATGCACAGTTATTCCTTCGACATCAATGTTAGCCTTGTCTGTGCTGTCTCCCCTGGCTATTTTCCTTTGGGTATATAAGGGAAGGGAAGACCCGACCCCTCCCACCAGGGAGAAGGAATCCGATAGGGGCAGCAGCAGGTTGGCACTACACAGGAAGCTCAGGGCGTTTAGGGTTGCCCGGATCTCTGTATTTCCACTGCCTACGGCCTTATGCATCCGCTCAGCTGCAATTCCCATACCCAGTTCCATTGCGATGGATCCAAACATAGTGGTGTGATAGATGCCACTCAGGCTCCCCCTCCATGCCAGCGGGTAGTCGGAGAGGTCAGAGCCTGTAGTGTTGCTTTCGATCATATGCATTTCGCTTGCCCCGATAAGGAAGCCAAGGCCAAAAGAGGATTTCTTTGTAGGAAAGATCGTGCCAGAAACAGTCACCCCCGCAAAGGTTGCCCTGCTTTCACCCTCCAGTTGCACTCCCCATAGGGAAAGGGCTGGGTTGTTTCTGCTGGTTGAGGCGAATGCCTGCACCCCTATCCAGCTTTGGGCAGCTGAAAGGGAGTAGGTGATGAGCAGTAGGGTCAGGATAAGGGAATACGTTTTTTTCATAGGTTCCTCGTTGGTGTGTGGTAGTACATACCTAAAAGGGGGGGAACACCCTGTTTTACTTCAAACCATACTCCAACGATACGCTGCATGGCGAACCACATCCTAATTTTGCTTTGTAATATGTGTAATTCTGAGTGCTTTCTCTCAATTCCAATTGCATTCAAAGGCCCTTTGCAGCACCATACAGGTGTGGTTCACATATCTTGATAATGGCAGGTACAGGCTCATGGCATTCATAAAAGTGCAAAAACTGGTAAGAAATGATGATGGGAGCGTTCGCTCAGGTAGCGCCTCGATCCTGACGACTGAATACGACCCTTCATGCAAAGGCCTATCCCGTCACAGAACTCGCGAGAAGCTTGGAAAGGTGGTGACCCTTGATGATGGGGGGAAAAGCGGGGTGTTCCTTTCCCCGACCAGGGGCCTTGTCCTCTATGATTCTGTATCTGATACCTTTGAGGGTGTCGATAAGGAAGATCCTAGGATCAAAGACGTTGGTATCTTTGCAGAGCCTGAGATCCATACGGTGTTCGGTGATGTCTACCTCTTTCTCAAGGTTTGTAAAAAATCAGGACTGCTGAAGGTCCTCCGCACTGCGTTTCCCCAAGACAAGGAGTACGAGCGGGTACTTCTGTACCTGCTCCACTCTGTCCTGAAGGATGGGTCAGAGGTTTCCTGTAGTGACTTCATCGGCAAGTCCTTCGCTTCCTATCTTTTTGATTCCATCCCCACAGGCTCCCTTGGAAGCGATGTAGGGCATTTCTCCATGATGGGCGACGATATAAGCAAGATCGCCTTTTTCAAGGCGTTCGTCGCCCACATGAGAAAGAAGGATCCTGAGTTTGGTACCGGTTGCTATGTTGATGCCACGCCCTTGCCCAACATTATTGGGGACAATCCGTTCAATGTCCTGTGCAGCGTTGGGACAGGGAGTACATCCATCCAAACAAAAATTATGCTTGTATTGGACATGAAGACAGGTCTTCCTGTATGGTTTTCCATAATCCCAGGGTATGAACAGGACTTGGAAACACTCCGTTCAACCATGGGGGATGTGGCAGAGAATCTGGATATCCGCATCGATGATTTCGTCCTTGGTTCAGGGTATGCAAGCAAGGAGGTCCTTGAGGCCTTCCATAGTGGAGATGAGAAGGGCAAGACCCTGACTGTGCTCATGCCTACAAAAGACGACTACCCTTACAAGGCGCTCTACCTCCAAGCTAGGAAGATGATGGGCAATGCCCAGTACGAGTTCATCCGTGAAGGGCATACCTATTTTGGCAAGCATTTCGAGACCGAAGTCTTCGGCCTTGCGATGCATGCCTATGTATATGTGGACAAGGACAATGCCCTAACAGGGTGCAGAGGCTACCGCCAGGACCATGAGGATGCATACCAGAAGCTGACCGATAAGGAGAAAAACTGGCTTTCGGTACGTTTCGGCTTCTTCATTCTCCTTTCCACTGATAGGAAGGAGCCAGTTTCCATGCTGGATGATTACTTCGAAAAGGCATGCATTGAGAGCTTCAACAATATATCGCTATCGAAAGGGTCAGACTGTATAGTCAGGGGAGAGTTGCTGTCCGCCATCATATCGAGCATTGCAATACAGCAGTTGAATAGCTTGCTTTCAGGTCCTGGTATCTCCATAAGTAAGTTGATAGGGGCGACCCAGTCGCTGATGTGCAGGAAGAAAAATGATGGGACGGTTATTGTAGAGACCCCGAACAAGCAGGTTGAGGAGTTTTATCATGTGCTGAAGGTACAAGTGCCTTCAGCGGTAAGTTTGGAGGGGTTTAAGTGTGAAACGCTGAAACTGTCCTGAGGGCCGTATGGTTATCCCAATCACTACCAAAGAAGAACCCTTCACCTATGTATGACCAAGACGCTGCTACCCGTATGGTAGGAGCGTCTTGGTCCGTTGGAATCTATGTACCGGGCAGATCTTGCTTTGGTGGTTCTTGCTTATTCTATCACGTAAGGATCTTCATGAACTCATCATCACCGGTATCCACAAAGACTGAGAACTCATCCACTCGCAGGAGGATATTCTCCCCTTCTGTGTGTTTGTCGAAGGACTTGGGCTCTGCGATGACCCTGAGCTGCTCACCTCCGATGTCAACACGGCAGTCATTGACATCCCCGAGGTAGAATTGGCTGACCAGTGTTCCTGACAGGTCCCCATTGGTTTTCATGAACCTCAGGTTCTCTGGACGGATACCAACTATGACATCTCCCTTCAGTTCGCCTTCATACGGAAGCTTCTGCTCTGAGTCCTTGAACCGGACCTCTCCATTGGCACTTGTCGCCCTGATGAAGTTAATCTTTCCGACAAAGTCGGCGACGAACTGGTTGGCAGGATGGCGATAGATTTCTGTTGGCTTGCCGATCTGTTGTATGTCTCCATGATTGATGACTATAACCCTATCGCTCATGGTCATCGCTTCCATCTGATCATGGGTGACATAGACTACGGTAATGCCAAGGCTTTGTTGGATTTCCTTGATCTCAAAGCGCATGCTGTCCCTAAGCTTTGCATCTAGGTTTGAAAGAGGCTCATCCAGCAGCAGCAACTGCGGCTGTGCTACCAGAGCCCTGGCAAGGGCCACACGCTGCTGCTGACCGCCGGAGAGCTGGCTGGGGACTCGTTCTGCATACTGGGAGAGGTGGACGATTTCAAGCACCTTCGCCACTTGCTCCCTTATGCTCTCCTTATCCATCTTCTTCATTTTCAAGGGGTAGGCCACATTCTCAAACACCGTCATATGGGGCCATACTGCATAGGATTGGAACACCATGCCGATGTCTCTTTTCTCAGGTGGTATAAAGGTCTTGGTGGAACTAACCTCTTGGTCACCAATGAATATTTCACCTCTGGTCGGTTTCTCAAATCCTGCTATCATGCGCAGCATGGTAGTCTTTCCACACCCTGAAGGACCAAGAAGGGTGACGAATTCGCCATCGGCAAACTCCGCATTGAAATTATTGAGAACCACAACATCCCCAAATGCTTTCATGACATCTTTTATTACAATTCTAGACATTTCTAACCTCTTTCATTAAATGGAGAATTCACCGTCGGTGAGCTTGTTCAATACCCAGTTGATACCAAAGACTATAAACAGGATCGCCGTAGCCAAGGCCGAGGCTGTCTGCTGGTTATGGTAGGTCTGGTAAGTAAACAACTCATAGCCGAGGGTCTTTGTGTTGGTTGAGTAGAGCAACGTTGACATGGTCAGCTCGTAGAAACAGGGCATGAAGATGAGAAACCACCCTGCAACGAGAGCGGGGGCAATAAGGGGCAGGGTGACGTTCTTCATGCTCTTCAGCCAGGAAGCACCTGATATCTGGGAGGCTTCCTCCAGTGAAGGGCTAATCTGTGACAAGGCGCTTACCACCGTACGCATACCCATCATCATGTATTTTATCATGTAGGCTATCACCATGATGGTCAGGGTGTTGTAGATGTTAATCCCAAACTTGCCGGACATCGCCATGATAAGGGAGAGGGCTATGACCACACTTGGGGTACCGCTTCCGACTGTGATCATGAAGTCTGGGATCTTCCTTCCCTTGACCTTGGTCCTCACCAGGAGGTAGGCCATCATGCACGAGATGACCATGCCGAAGGTGGCTGCCATGACTGCGGTGATCAGACTGTTCTTGGAAGAGTTGAGGATGGACTTTCGGGTAAAGATTCTGGCCCAGTAGCGTAGGGTAATATTCCCTTGGGAGAACACAGGCTCGCCAAGGTTTACCGTGATGCTTGAAAGTGCAACGGTGACAAAGGGTATGATGACAATGATCAGTGCAAACAGGACCACAACCAAGGAGATGAGGATTCTCCATTTTCCCAGGTCGACGATATTTGGCCTGGTTGATTTGCCCGAAACAGTGATGTACTGTCTTTTGCCCAAGGTGAAGGTGGATAGATAGAGGACCACGTTGGCTATCACCATAAGGAATACAGCCAGGGTCGTTGCGTCGGTAAGTCCTTCCTGGCTTCCTATGTATACAAAGTCAATGATACGGGTGGTGACGGTATGGATTTGCCCAGGGACGCCAATGATGGAAGGAATTCCGTATGCGGAGGCGGCTGCTATGAAGACTAGCAGGCCTGCAGCCACGATGGAAGGGAGCATCATCGGAAGCGTTATGGTCCTCAAGGTTGTAAGGGGGCTTGCCCCGGAGATGCGTGACGCCTCTTCCAGGGACGGGTCCATCTTTTCCATAGCGCGGCTGATGGTGATGAATGCATAGGGGTAATAGAACCCAGTCAGTACCCAGATCAGGCCACCGGTTGTATAGATATTGAAGGGTGCTGAGGAGAGGTTGAATATTTTCTGTATGAATACATTCATGGAACCCACTGTCGGGTTGAGCAGGCGCATCCACGCCATAGCCCCGACATAGGGGGGTACCATGTAGGTTGCAACGAACAGGGTCCGGAAGAACTTTTTGCCATACAGGTTTGTCCTTCCTATAAGCCATGCGAGGGGGAATGCTATCAACACCCCAAAGACCATGGAGAAGAAGGCCGTTACAACAGTATTTACGAGGGCTGACCAGTTGAGGGAGTACGTATAGACTCTCTTGAAGGCCTCAAGGGAGAACTTCCCCGTTGAAAAGAATGCCCTGAATACCAAGTAGAACAACGGGAAAACCTGGAAGACAAGTAAAAAGCCTACAATGAGGGCTATGATGATCCACTTTGGATCCGAAAACCATTGTCGGTGTTTCATCAGGGGAGGGGTGACGAGTGTGGGAGAACGCATTGCAGATAACTCCTTTGTAGCTATGGGAGCTTGCTGGTACCAGCAAGCTCCACTCTGAAATCAAATAGGGAGCAGCTGTTACTTCTTATATACAGCTTCTTGGAACTTGGTGCGCATCTCTTCACGCAGGGCAACCGTATTTTCCCAATCTACAGGAATCGTATTGGCAAGGATTTGCTTGGTGGGAATTGCATCATAAGGAGCATCAGGATAGGAAGCGCTTACAGAGTGCATCCAAGCCTTGACAATGTTCTTCTGCCCTTCCTGGGAGAGGAACCACTGTGTTATGGCCTTTGCAGCCTTGGAGTTCTTGTTGGGGCTCCACTCATCGTTGATGGACATGATGGGGGAGGGAACTACAATGGTACCGTCGGTAGGATAGATGACCTCAATCTTTGAGTTGTCTATCTCTCTTTTCTGCAGGACAGACTCTTCAAGGACCATGACGACTTTGCACTCGCCTGTCTCAAGTTTTGTCAGGGCAACTGAACCACTTTCAATCTTGACTTTCTGTTCGCCGAGAGCTCTGTAGTAGTCATAGCCATACTTGTCCTTCAATGCGCTGATGGTATCCAGAGCCGTACCGCTGGTAAGGGGGTTGGACATGGAAGCCAGGCCGGCAATGCTCTTGTCGTAGGCAAAGTCATAGAAGGAGTTGGGGATCTCACTCTTTTTGAACTTTCCGGGGTTATAGGCAAGGACCATGTTGCTGATGCGTACTGGATACCAATAGCCATCCTTGTCAAACTCAAAGGCAAGGTCGGAGGTATCATCCAGAATGATCGGTTGCAGGACGCCCATGCTCTTCAGTTCAAGGGCGTAGGAGGGGTCGGCAACCATCAGCATGTCACATCCGAGTTTGCCGGCGGCAATCTCAGCTGCGATCTTGGCTTGCAAGGTTCCTGTGCCACCATAGAAAAATTCAATGTCGACAGTTGGGAACACCTTCTCCAGGGTCTTGTCGATAGCTTCAATGACATCGTCGTACATCGAGGTATAAATGAGTATTTTACCTCCAAGGCCATCTGCAGAGACTTTGGGAGTTTCAGCAGAGCCCCCAGCAAAAATGAAAGAACCTAATACCAGTAAGACGCACAAAAGCACAGTTGTTTTCTTCATAGCAAAATTCTCCTTTTTTATAGGTTCACTATACATCATCTAGTCGTGGATAGCAAAAGAAAGGTGGTGATATTTATCGGTGCTTGGGTTTCACCACATTTTGCGCTATTTGTGAAGAAAATAGCCATATCTAGTAGTATGACCGCTAAAAGTTGGGGTTTCCTTGGGTTTCCCGTAAAAAAGTAGAAGTGGTTGTACCCTTAGGGTTTAAGCTTGGAAATGGCCCTTGTTCATACCGCGTGCACTCTCTCCTACAACGTCTCAAACACACCCTTTTCCTTGTTTTTCTTACAGTTGTCCCAGCTGAATATCTTTCCACTCATGGTGAGGTAGACCCCAGGTGGCAGCAGCTGCACTGCTGTGATGGCACAGCCCAGATTGAAGACCGCATCGCTGGATTCAAGGGAGAAGGGAATCATAGCCCCGGTGAATACCACCGTGTGGTGGTTCTCCTTGCCAAGGGTCTGGGCCACCACCTTGGCGGTGTTGCACATGGTGTCGGTCCCATGGACTATGACAATCTTCTCCTCAGCACTGTGCAGGCAGGAGTTGGCAACCTCGAGGCGCTGCTCTTCGGTCATGTAGAGGCTGTCCACGGCAAGAGGGCCTTCGAGGTGTACCGTAAGGGTGCATCGGGACTGCTGTAGCAACCTGGGTAGCTGCGACTCCCTGAAGGTCAGCTCGCCGCTAATTGCATCATACTGCTTGTCAAAGGTCCCGCCTGTAGTGATTATCCGTAGGTCTTGTGCCATACTTTGCTTCCTTGGTTAGTGAGTGGATAGACAGGGGAGGTTTCTTCGCGATGTTGGCTCACCCGATGAGAATACGCTCTTCTGTGCCATTGAGTATAGCATGAATTATTTGGGGCAAGAGGAGAAAAGTTTGGAAGAAGTTTTGGACATAGGAGTGTTGACCAGAGTAGTTTTGGCGATAGGTTGGATGGTATCAATCCAACCATTGCTTGGCATGATTCTCCCTCTACCATGGAATTCTGTGATACGCTACCTTTAAAGAAGATTGAGGAGAATTCAATGGAAAGCGAAGAGAGACGCATCCTCGCCGATGCAAACCGTGTGCTTGCAAAGACCTTCCTGTTCGATAACCCCTGGGATATGGAGGCGACCAACTTCCCCATAACCTTTGCAGGGCCTATTAACTGGGAGTACCAGCCCTTTGACGACCCTGAATGGACGTTCATGCTTGCACGCTGTGCCTTCATACCTAACCTTGCAAAGGCCTTTGTCCTTACCAGTGATGTGCAGTATCTGGAAAAGATCCTGTTTCTCATCTCTGATTTTATCGAACAGGTGCCCTATACCAAAGATCGGGAAGCAACCTGCTGGAGGAGTCTCGACTCCGCCATCAGGGTGCAGCACTGGACAAATGCCTACCCGTTGCTTGTTAAGCATGGCCTTGTCGATGCTCCCTTTGCCTCTTTATTTCGATCGTCAGTGGAAAGTCATGTGCAGTTTCTCGCACCGTTGGATTCTCCTTTTTTGAAGCTGTCCAACTGGGGCACCATAGGAAATGCAGGGCTCTACTTTGGTTCTATCTTCCTAGGCGATGAGAAGAATCAAGAATTAGCTCTTGAAAAACTATCAGAGAATGTCTCTCACTCCATACTCCCTGACGGATGGCAGTGGGAGCAGTCCCCCATGTACCATGGGGAAGTCCTCTTTTCC
>CAZGOK010000029.1:0-14964 GCA_964527665.1 uncultured Sphaerochaeta sp. | reverse complement strand
ATTCCTGCTGAAGAGCGTGATCATGACCAGGGAGAAGCCCAGGATGAATACAAAGGAAAAGAGCTGTTCAACCATCTTGGTTCGCCTTCCCTTGGAAAGGCGAACCAGAGCCGTTGCCACAAGCAAGGCGAGGGAGAGCGGCAACAGGGGCCCTAGAAGCAACAAGGCCAGGGCACCCACAACAAACAAGGCATTCACCCCTTCAACAAAAGCCGCAACCACAATGGCAGGAAGCACTATCCCTGCATAGATGGGGCAATAGAGTATATATGCTATCAGGAGGCGGCTAACCAGCAGTTCCCGCTCACTGACCGGAAGCGTACTGGCAAGTGTTATGTCCTTGCCTCGGTAGATGATCGAGGACAGGCCGATGGAGGCTAAAAGAAAGATAAAGGAAAAGCCAGCAAGGGCGCCTAGGAACATTCCCAGATAGGGAATGCCTATGAGGGAGCCCAAGGTTTGGTAGCTGTAGTAGTTGAACCCGAGCATCGCTACCAGGATGGTGAAGCTGAAGAGCATCAGGGCGGCGAGCACCACTTGCAGGACCCTCCCCCGCCCTTTCTTAGCTTGGTCGGAGACAGAGAGTCTGGAAAAATAGGTCTGCAGGGGTTTGACCCCTTGCAGAAAAGCCTTAACAAGCAAAAACACTATAGGTATGCGCATCAGCGAGCCTTCTCGCCAGTCAGGTCCAGGAAGAGCTGTTCCAAGGTACCTTCGCCTCGCTTTGCTGAAAGGTCCCTGACGGTCCCTTCAAAAAGCAGGCTCCCCTTGGCTATGATGCCGATACGGTCACAGACATCCTGGGCGACCTCCATCCCATGGGTGGAGAAGAATACGGTATTGCCCCTATCGGCATACGAGCGCATGGTCTTTTTCAGAAGGAAGGCCGCCTTGGGGTCGAGGCCGACCATAGGCTCATCCAGGATGAGCAGGCGGCTTTCATGCACAAGGGCCGCCAT
Source organism: uncultured Sphaerochaeta sp. (assembly GCA_964527665.1). GTDB lineage: Bacteria > Spirochaetota > Spirochaetia > Sphaerochaetales > Sphaerochaetaceae > Sphaerochaeta. Next base: position 14,005 of record CAZGOK010000029.1, on the reverse strand, counting down.
GATGCCCAGCTTCTGCTTCATCCCGTGCGAGTAGGAGGAGATCTCGTCTGAAAGGGCACCCTCCATCTCAAACAGGACTGCATACTCCTCGATGCGCTCTTGTCGTTTTTCTTTGGATACTTCAAAGATGTCCGCAATAAAGTTCAGATGCCTGAGCCCTGTCATCTTCTCATAGAAGAGCGGCTCATCCCCTACATATCCGATCATCCTCTTGATCGCAAGAGTGTCGGTCCCCACCTCCTTGCCTTCGACAAAGATGGATCCGCTGTCGGGTGCGAGCATCCCGACCAGCATCTTGATGGTGGTGCTCTTGCCCGCTCCGTTGGGACCGAGGAAGCCGAATATCTGACCGCTTTCTATGGTGAGGCTCAAACTGTCCACAGCATTGGGCTTCTTGGTGTCATAGCGTTTGCTTACGTGGTTGAATTCTATCATGGTATTCTCCTGGTGCAGTATACACGCAAGTGGTCAATGTGACAACAATGGGAATGTGAAAGAGTTTAGTCAACAGTCTTTCAAAGTGTATGAATATGCATACTTGGTGTTTTACTGCCCTAATTTGAAGATATTTCTTCTATTTTAGAATATTTATGCATACTTGCTTGAATATTTTTACATATCTCAGTACACTCTCCCTATATTTATTACACATGGTAGGGAGATTTCCAATATGAACAAAGAGAAAGTGATTCTAGCATACAGCGGTGGCCTTGATACCTCGGTAATCCTCAAATGGTTGTGCAACAAGGGCTTTGATGTCATCGCCTATGTGGCCAATGTCGGCCAGAATGAGGATTTCGACGCGATTGAGAAGAAGGCCTTCGCTACAGGGGCCAGCAAAGTCTACATCGAGGACCTGCGCAAGGAGCTCGTCACCGACTATGTCTTCCCAGCCCTCAAGGCCAATGCAATCTACGAAGGCACCTATATGCTGGGCACCTCCCTTGCCCGCCCTATCATCGCCAAGCGTCAGGTGGAAATTGCCAAGAAGGAAGGAACGCTCTATGTAGCCCATGGGGCAACAGGAAAGGGCAATGACCAGGTCAGGTTTGAGTTCGGCTACTACATGCACATGCCTGATGTGAAGATCATCTCCCCTTGGAAGGATCCCGAATGGCTCTCCGAGTTTGAAGGCCGCTCGGATATGATCGCCTATGCCCAGAAGTACGGCATCTCCATCAAGGCCTCGACCAAGAAACCATTCAGCGAAGACGAAAACCTCATCCACATCAGCCATGAGGCAGGAGTCCTGGAGGACCCCTCCCTACGCTGTACAGAGGATGTGTTCAGCATCACGCTCAGTCCCCAGGAGGCAGCAGACAAGGAGACTACGCTGAGCTTCGAGTTCGAAGACGGCATTCCCCTCTCTGTGACAAATGAAGATGACGGCACAAAGGTCACCGACCCCCTTGAGATGCTGCTATACCTCAACAAGATGGGACATGACAACGCCATAGGGCGCGTTGATATGGTGGAGAACCGCTACATCGGCATCAAGAGCCGTGGTGTGTACGAAACCCCCGGCTGTGAGATCCTGTGGAAAGCCCACCGCAACCTCGAGGGCATCACCATGGACAAGGAGGTCATGCATCTGCGCGACTCCCTGATGCCCAAGTATGCCACCCTCATCTATGACGGCTACTGGTTTGCCCCTGAATTTGAGATGCTCAGCGCTGCTTTCGAGCAGAGCCAGAAAAAGGTTTCCGGAACGAGCAAGGTGGTCCTGTACAAGGGCAATGTCATCTTTGCAGGGGTATCCAGCCCCCTCTCCCTCTATGACGAGGCACTGGGTTCCATGGACAAGGCTGGTGGCTACGAGCCGGTTGATTGCAAGGGTTTCATCAACATCAATGCGATCCGCCTGATGGCAAACTCCCAAAGGGGATAGGCTCTCCTTACAGTTATTGTGTGTAATTTTTCCGCTTTGTGTGCTATGTTTTTTGTGGAGGGTATCCATGAAAACACAGGAGATACTTGAACAAGCGGCCCAAGAGGCGATGCGCACGGTCAGCTCAGAGATGGGCGGACCGTTTGGCGCAGCAATTGTCGATGAGACGGGCAAGATTTTCCTTGCATCCAATACCGTGCTTGGAAGCTGCGACCCGACAGCCCACGCCGAGGTCAATGCGATACGCAAGGCATGCACCGACAAGCAGAGCCATGACCTGAGCGGCTGTACGCTCTACACCACGTGCTACCCCTGTCCGATGTGCCTCGCCGCCTGCATTTGGGCGAACATCAGGGAGGTGCACTATGGGTGCACCCCTCAGGATGCCAAGAAGATCGGCTTCCGTGACGATTACATCTACGACTTTATCCAGGGCAATTGCAAGGATAGCGGGGTGCTCACCCTGCATGCCGAGGATAAGGGAGCCTGCCTTGAGCTCTTTGAACACTACAAGCGTGAGGGCAAGCAGCTGTATTAGGAGGGCAGATAGAGCTCACTATCCACCCGCTTCTGGAAGGATTGTTCCAGGAAGCTGGTGAAATTGGTGAACCAGGGGTTGTCCATCTGCAGTTCATGCTTGGACAACTGTATGCAGGCACAGCAGTGGATGCATAGGGCGGGGTCCCTCTTTGCAAGGGCGCCCGTAGGACAGAGGGCATAGAGCTGGTCGGGGATGATCCACCCCTCAACCTTGGGTTTGGGCATGTAGGGAGGATCGGCGACAGGCATATCCATCTTGTACGGCCTGTTTCCCGGAGGGGAGATCGTCCCTGTCTTTCCGCTGAGGTAGACTGCAAGGCGGTCAAGGAGTTGGAAGTCCTCGATGTCCGGGCGCTTTGAGCCCACCTTGTCGGTATAGCTGTGCTGACACCCTAGTGAGGCCGCCCCTATGAGGGGAACGCCCTTTGCAAACAGGATGTCCTCCATCTCAACGAGGGCATCTTCGAATGCACGGTTGCCAAAGGTGGCGATGGCCACAGCCTTGCAGTTCGTGCAGGTGACGCTCTTGGCCAGATACTCGGCAAACAGGACCGGCACCCTTCCCCCATAGACTGGGTAGGCGACGATGAGGGTGGTATCCGCCAAGGCCAGGGGCTTTCGCCTTTGGATGAAATGGGTCACATCAAACTCGACGAACTCTTGTTTGGTAGCATTTGCCACAGCAAGGGCACATGCCTTGCTCTGGCCCGTAGGACTGAAGGTAAGGAGGGTATAGGTCATTGCAACTCACTGTAGTGTTCGATCCCCAAGGCGAGGATGTCATGGATGTGTTCATCATTGAGGCGATACAGGACGTTTCGGCCATCCTTTCTGAAACGCACCAGGCGCCTTGCGCGAAGCAGCTTCAGCTGCTGGCTTATGGTGCTTTGCTGCATACCCAGCTCTTCGCTGATGGAGTTTACACCCCGCTCCCCTCTTTCCAGAAGAAAAAGGATCTTCAAGCGGGTAGGATCGCCAAACACTTTGAAGAAGTCTGCGATATCGACTATCTCTTCCTCCAAAGGCATCATTATTTCCTGCATGAGAGACCTCCTGTTTCCTAGAGTATACAGGCTGGGGAGAATAAAGAAAAGCGAGTTTGAAACGAGCCATGAATTGTTCATGGAGGCAGGATAGAAGATTCTCTTGATCGTATATGTGCAATCATGCAAAAATACGATACAGTGAATAAAAATATATGATCTGGTAGGAATACTTGGAAGAGCGACAAAACAGCCAAGGTCCCAGATCTATCAAAGCAACCAAGAACCACTAGTTCCTAGTCTTCGTTTACACAAGCTATGATCATACAGACAAGCGAAACAGAATACATACACTACACCTGAGAGGAGGCGTACCATGGACATCAATAAAGAAGGGGCAAAGCTGATCATAGGAAACCAAGAGATTCCCATGACGGTCATCACGGACAATATGGGGGGCAAATCCCTTGATATCACCCGCTTGCGCACTGAGACCGGGTTCATCACGTACGACCCCGGCTTTGTGAATACAGGCTCGTGCATGAGCTCCATCTGCTTTGTCGATGGGGAGAATGGGGTCCTCAGGTATCGTGGCTATGATATTGAGGACCTGGTGGACCACTGCGACTTTGTCGAGGTGGCACACCTGCTCATCAAGGGAGAGCTTCCCAACCTGCCCGAACGGCACAAGTATGCAGAGATGCTCAACCGCCACTCCCTGCTGCACATCGATATGCGGAACTTTTTCCGTGACTTTCCCCAAGATTCACACCCCATGTCCATCCTTTCGGCAATGGTCGCCTCACTCTCTGCCTTCTATCCTGAAATAGCGGATGTAGATCCAGAAGAGAACGTTGACCTAACCATCAGTAGACTGCTCTCCAAGATGCGTACCATCGCAGCCTTCAGTTACCGCCAGATGAACGGGCTGGACTTCAAGGAACCTTCGTACAAGTTCTCCTACTGTGAAAACTTCCTGAACATGATGTTCTGGACACCGGTGAACGCATATGAGCCGGACCCCTTGCATGTGAAGGCGCTGAACATCCTGTTGATCTTGCATGCAGACCACGAGCAGAACTGCTCCACCAGTGCCGTCAGGCTTGTCGGAAGCAGCGAGGCGAACCTCTACGCTTCGGTGGCTGCAGGGTGTTGCGCCCTGTGGGGAAGCAAGCATGGCGGGGCGAACCAGGCGGTCCTAGAGATGCTCAACACCATCCTCAATGATGGGTTGAGCATCGAAGAGGTGCTGTCCATGTCCAAGGACAAGGACAACCCCTTCCGTCTCTCGGGCTTCGGGCACCGCGTCTACAAGACCTACGACCCAAGGGCCAAGATAGCAAAGAAGCTCTGTGAAGAGGTGTTGGGTGCGGACAGCAAGAAAGACCCCCTCTTGCAGCTCGCCCTAGAACTGGAGCGTGTCGCCCTGAGCGACCCCTACTTCATCGAGCGCAACCTCTACCCAAACATAGACTTCTACACCGGCATCATCTTCCATGCCATGGGAATCCCCGAGTCCATGTTCACCGTCCTGTTCGCCATGGGAAGGCTGCCTGGGTGGATAGCACACTGGTTGGAGTGGAGACATGACCCGTACCAGAAGATCGGGCGCCCCCGCCAGGTCTATTCGGGCCTGCAGTCCAGGGAGGTCCTCCCCCTTGAAGACCGTTAAGGCCCTGATCTTTGACTTCAATGGCACGCTCTTCTGGGATACTGTGTATCACCAGAAGGCGTGGGCATCCATTGCAGAAAAATATGGAAAGAGTCCCTACACAGAAGAGCAGATGCATCTGCTCAACGGCAGGACCAACAGCGAGACCATTGCCTTTCTTGTAGGGGAAAAGCTTCCCCTCCATCAGGTCAAGGCGATATCAGAGGAGAAGGAGCGGCTGTACATCGACATGTGCCGATCCAGCTTGCCCCTTTCACTAGCACCAGGGGCGGTCGACCTGTTTAAAAGGGCACAGGATCGTGGCATCAAGCTTGCCATCGCCACCAGTGCAGGTCCAGACAATATGCAGTGGTACAAGAGGTGGTTCTCCCTCAACACCTATTTTCCTGAAGAGCTGATCATCACCGATGACTACAAGCGCAAGGGCAAGCCCGACGCTGCCATCTACCTGGACACTCTCGCTGCCTTGGGTTTGGACGGAGAATCCTGTGTGGTATTCGAGGATACGAAAAGTGGCATCCTCAGCGCTTCGAGGGCCGGCATCGGGACCATCTACGCCATTGCAAGCGAGGGCGCTGACATAGAGACAACAGGGGCCATGGGGGAAACCCACGGCCTCTTGTCAAGCTTTGATCAGTTTGTCCTAGAGTAGGGAGACTAAAAGCTCTCCGAACGCCTTGGTCCCCAACAGGGTACAAGGAATGTCCTCCTCCTCCATCATGCGATGGAAGTCAGCGGTGACCCTGCCGCTGGCAAGAGCCCTCTCAACAGCAAGAAACACCCTGTCGGCAGCCTCATCCCAGCCCAAGTATCGCAGCATCATCTCCGCAGAGAGAACCAGCGAGAGGGGATTGGCCACATCCTGGCCTGCAATATCAGGGGCAGTGCCATGGGTTGCCTCAAAGATTGCATGTTTGGCATTTGCGTTGATGTTAGCCCCCGGTGCTATGCCGATGCCCCCCACTGCCGCTGCCAATGCATCGGAGACATAGTCGCCGTTGAGGTTGAGCGTGGCGATGACGTCGTAACGCTCGGGGGTGAGCAGGATATTCTGCAGGAATGCATCACAGATGCAGTCTTGGATAACCAATGCCTCCATACCCTCGCGCTGGATTGATACGAGCCCTTGCTTGTCTTTCTTTGCACCAAACTCCCTTATTGCCAGCTCATAGCCCCATCGCAAGAACCCACCCTCGGTGAACTTCATGATGTTCCCCTTGTGTACGAGGGTGACGCTCTTGCGCTTGTTTTCCAAGGCGTAGTCGATGGCACTACGGATCAGACGCTCACTGCCCTCCTGGGAAACCGGCTTGATGCCGATGGCGCTGGTCTGGGGGAAACGGATGTTGGTGACACCCATCTCGGTCTGCAGAAAATCAATGACCTTCGCCACCTCAAGGCTCCCTGCCTCCCATTCGATACCGGCATAGATGTCCTCGGTGTTCTCCCGAAATACCACCATATCGACCTTTTCAGGATACTTGACCGGAGAGGGGACTCCGCTGAAGTAGTGAATCGGCCTCAGGCAGACAAAGAGGTCCAGGCTCTGGCGCATCGTAACGTTCAGGCTTCGGATGCCCTTGCCCACCGGGGTGGTCAAGGGACCCTTTATAGCAACGCGATGGTCCCTGATGGCATCGAGGGTCTCCTCAGGGAGGTAGGAGCCGGTCTTGTCCTTCGCCTTCTGGCCTGCAAGCACCTCTTTCCATGCGATGGCGCGCTCGCCCTTGTATGCCTTGGCGACGGCTTCATCGGTGACGGTGCGCATGACAGCGGTAATCTCAGGTCCGACTCCGTCGCCCTCAATGAACGCTATGATGGGATGGGAGGGGACCACCAGGGTCTTGCCCTGTATCGTTATATTCTCTTGTTCTTGCTGCATTATGAGTTCTCCTTCAGGACATTGAGCAGGCCACCTGCGAGCAGCATCCTCAGCTGGTCGGGTGTGACATCACACTTCAGGGGGATGGATATGCCCCGGGTCTTGTTCAGCAAAATGACATCACCCGTACCTATCTGTGTTCGGATATCCTGTAGGACAAGCTCATCGCCCTGATCAATCTTGTCGTAGTCCCCCGCATCCTTGAATGTCAGGGGGATGATGCCGAAGTTACAGAGGTTGTTCTGATGAATCCGCTCTATGGAGAGGGCGATGACCGCCTGGACTCCCAGATACATCGGGCATATGGCTGCGTGTTCACGGCTGCTGCCCTGGCCATAGGAGAGGCCGGCGACGATGAAGTTCGCCTTGCCCTCTTTCTGGTTCTCCTGACAACGAGTTGCAAAGCTCGAGTCAACCGGCTCAAACACATACTTGGAGTACTCAACAATGTTGGAGCGGTACTTGAGGCGAGAGCCTGCAGGCATGATGTGGTCGGTTGTTATCTTGTCCCCCACCTTGAGCGTCACCACGCCTTTGACATCTTCTGTGAGGGCAGTGTTCTTGGGAGGGGCGCCGATATTAGGACCGCGAAGGATCTCCACATCGCATCCATCCTCAGGAGGGAAGATAAGCATGGAGTCATCGACGAGGAACGCAGAAGGGGCGCTAACCTCAGGATAGGGTATGCCGTGATCGGAAAGGGGGTCGGTGATCATGCCGGTTATGGCCCCCAAGGCGGCAACCTCAGGACTCACCAGATAGACAAGCCCGCTTTTGGTACCGCTTCGCCCCTCAAAGTTTCGGTTGTTGGTACGCAGCGACACCCCATCGGAGCCGGGGCTCTGGTGGTTGCCGATGCAAAAGCCACAGGCGCTCTCCAGGATACGGGCCCCGCAGGCGATCAGCTTGGCCAAGGATCCGTCATTGGCGAGCATCATGAAGACCTCCCGGCTGCCAGGGGCGATGCCCAGGCTTACCGAAGGGTGCACCACCCTGCCATCAAGCAGGTCGGCCACCCGCTTCATATCCACATAGCTGCTGTTGGTGCAGGAGCCTATGAGCACCTGGTCCACCTTCTTGCCCGCAACATCCTTGACCAGGACAATGTTGTCCGGGGAGTGAGGCAGGGCGACTCTTGCTTCAAGGGTGGAGAGGTCGATCGCAAAGAGGTCGTCATAGACGGCCCCTTCATCGGCACTGAGGGGCGTGTAGGCCTCTACTCGGTTATGGCCTTCCAGGAAGCGGCGAGTGTTCTCATCGGAGGGGAACAAGGATGTGGTCACCCCGGCTTCAGCACCCATATTGCAGATGGTGGCGCGCTCGGGGACCTCAAGGGTGGCTACTCCCCCACCGGTATATTCAAAGATGCAGTTCACATTGCCTTTGGTGGTGAAGTGCTCCAGGACTGCAAGGATGACATCCTTTGCAGAGACCCAGGGGCGGAGTTTTCCCGTGAGGCGAATCTCAACGACCTTGGGGGCGATGAGGTGGAATGCCCCCCCTGCCATCGCAACGGCAACATCAAGGCCACCCGATCCAATGGCAATCATGCCCAGCCCTCCGCCGGTGGGGGTATGGCTGTCACTGCCCAGCAGCGTGGCCCCCGGTCTGCCGAACCGCTCCAGGTGCACCTGGTGGCAAATGCCGTTGCCAGGGCGGGAGTAGATGACACCCTTGCTCGCCGCAACACTTTGCAGATAGCGGTGGTCATCAGCATTTTCAAAGCCGACCTGTATTGTATTGTGGTCCACGTAACTGACTGCCAGCTCATTCTTTACCCGATCCAGGCCCATAGCCTCGAACTGGAGGTATGCCATGGTACCTGTCGCATCCTGGGTAAGGCTCTGGTCGATGCGGATGCCGATGGGTTCCCCTTTCACCAAGGAGCCCTCCATCAGGTGAGCGGAAAGTATTTTTTCAGTAAGCGTCTTGGCCATATCAACTCCTTTTGTCTCGTGCTTGCAGTCTACCCGATAGCAGGGAAAAAGGGAAACCTCTCAGGCTGTGACGGCTCTCCTATTGAGGGAAAATGCCACTACAAGTTCAAAGAAAACCACCACCAGTGTCCCAAGGCCGATGGACAGCAGTACCAGTGCGAAGGAGGAACTCTCATAGAGATGGCCTCCTAGGACCGCTCCGATGATGGTACCCACGGTGAGCAGCACCTCGTGTATGATCATGCGGTGGGAGCGGTTGATGCTTCCACTCGCCCCATGGAACATGCTTTGGGCATAGGCTGTGGCAAAAAGAAGGCCAAACAGGAGGAAGAACAGGCCATAGGCGAGCATGGAGGAGAATCCGGTAAGCACCAGACACGAGAGGGCAAACAGGATCTGCACCAGGAAGATGTACCGCTTCTTGAAGTGCCAGAAACCGAACTTGCCCAACAGGAGAAAACTGATGCAGGTGGATACACCCCGGAAAAGCAGGAGCAAGCCGGTTCTGCTTTCGCTGATGAGCAGCTTGTCCTGTGCATAGAGGGGGAAGATGGTAAGGATGACGCTCATGCCGGTGTAGAGCATTATCACGCCGATCCAGCAGTAGAAGCGCAGCGGCGTACTCGTATCGACTCTGTCCGTATCACGGTTCTCCTCTTTTTCACTCTTCATCGCCCTGATGCCCGGCACCAGGGCGCTGCTGCTTGCTATAAGAGCGAAGACCAGCAGGAACAACGCTATGGAGACGTAGAACGGCAAGACGGTGGAACGCTCCACCAGAAGCCCTGCAACAAACGAAGAGACCCCCACCCCGCTGGACCAGGAGAAGTTGAAGGCGTTGGAGACGCGGCTCAGTTGGGCCCCCTCCTTGCCTCGGGAGAACCATCCCTCGATCTGGGGCCACAACAGGCTCATGAATGCACCATAAAAGGCCAGGGAGGCATAGGCTATGGCAAGGTTGGCAGTCGAGGCGAAAAAGCCTACCGAAACAGCCATTCCCAACAAGGAGGTCTCCACCAGGTTGCGGGGCTTGAAATGAGTGGTGTAGGGGGCGAGCAGGATACAGAACAGCAGGTATGCTGAGGTGCTGATGGATGCTGCGATGCCTATCTTGTCAGCTCCAAGATGGAAAAAGCTGCGAAGGTGGTAGACCATGGCAAGGTTGACCATGGCAATGGTCAGCTGGGCAACAAAGGATGCCACGTTGAGCACCCAGAACTGTATCGAATCAACTTTTTCCCTGGTAAATTCCATAAAAGACTCCCGTATAGGGCAATGTATAGCAAGTTTAGCCACCCTAATGCAAGAAGCATTATTGCGTAAAGACCAGATAATGGATACATTTGGCCTATGAACAATGACATTCTCCAAAATGCGCCGTTTGTCGCAGCTGCCCTCGCTGTTTTTGTAGCGCAGATGCTCAAACCCTTCATCTATGCGATCTTTGAACGCCAGTTCGACTGGCGCCTCATGGTCAGCACCGGAGGGATGCCCTCAAGCCACACTGCGGGCGTGATCGCCCTGACCACCAGCATAGCCCTGACAGAGGGTGTAGGCACCGTGTATTTTGCCATAGCATTTACCTTTGCCTCTATTGTCATCCATGATGCCATGGGCATCAGGCGGGCGGCAGGCAAGCAGGCTGAGGTCATCAACGAGTGGAGCCGCCTGCTCAGTGATATCCATCGCGAAGGGCAGTTCAGCCCGGAAAACCTCAAGACCATGCTCGGCCACTCCTTCAGCCAGGTGCTCGGGGGGACCTTGCTCGGCCTGATCATCGGCCTGACAACCACAGGGTATATACTCGGAATCTAAGCGAGCGTGTATATTTATTCGCTTATGCTTGACTCTTTTTGCATAAGTATGCATCATGCACCTTACCAGTTTAAGGAGTCTACCCTATGAAAAAAATATCAGTCATTATTTTGGTCATCTTGTTTGCCCTCTCACTCTCCCTGTTTGCAGGTGGAGCGAAAGAAGAGTCAACCAAGACCTATGTATTCGCATCCGACGCCACCTGGCCTCCCCTTGAGTTTGTGGACAACGGCGTGCTCACCGGATTCGAAGTGGAGCTTGTTCCCCTCATTGCTGAAAAGGCAGGAGCCTCCATGGAAGTAAAGAATATCCCTTGGGATACCATCTTTGCTGGTCTTGCCAACGGAGCCTATGATGGTGTTGCCTCAGGGGTCACCGTCACTGAAGAGAGAAAGGCTGTCATGGCTTTCTCCACCACCATCCTTGAAGTTGGACAGGTGGTCATCATCCGAACCAAGGACAGCGCTACAGTAAAGGGTATCGACGACCTCAAAGGTAAGAAGATCGGGGTGCAGATCGGCACAACCGGAGACTTTGCCCTGGATGCCTACCCTGTTGAGAAACGTGCCTATGACGACATCGGCCTCGCCATCGAGGACATGCTCAACGGCAATGTGGATGCAGCTGTCTGTGATTCGCTCATCGCCAGTGACTTCGTGCTTGCAAATGCGAACTACAAGAGCCGCCTCTCTGTAGCGGGTGAGCCTTTCACCCAGGAAGATATTGCCATTGCAGTAAGAAAAGACGACACAAAGCTGCTTGCCCTGGTCAACAAGGGCCTGGAGCTTGCCAAAGCCGATGGTTCCTTTGATGCATTGAAGAAGAAGTGGAATCTGCTCTAGAAGCAAAAAGCATACAGAAAGAGGAACTCAGGTTCCTCTTTTTTTATGCATATATGTTCAGATTTATTCTTTTTCTTGTATATTTATTCTCAATATATTGACAATTACTGCATAACTATGCATTATCCTGTATAACACATGAGGAGATTACACTATGAAAAAACTTACTACGCTAGCTATTGTCATACTGTTGGTATCACTGGTTCCCCTGTTCAGTGCAGGAACCAAGGAAGAGGCTGGAAAGCCTTCCTATATCTTTGCAGCAAACTGTGCATGGCCACCGTTGGAATTTGTGGATGAGAACGGGGACATAGTCGGCTTTGAGATCGACCTGGTCAACGAAATTGCCAAGGTGCAGGGCGTCAATATCACCATCCAGAACGTTGCATGGGATGGGATCTTCGCAGGCCTCTCCAACGGAGCATATGATGCTGTCGCCTCTGGGGTTTCGGTAACAGACGAGCGGAAGAAGACCATGGGCTTCTCCACCCCCATCATGACCATCACCCAAGCGATCCTGTCACCCAAAACGAGCTCCGGTCTCACCTCGACCGCTACGCTGAAAGAGAAGAAGGTTGGCGTGCAGCTCGGCACCACCGGTCACATCTACCTGGAAGCGTTCCTCGTGGAGAACCCCACCATGAAGACCGTCATCAAGGCTTATGACGAGATTGGCTTCGCCATCGAGGACATGATCAATGGCAACCTCGATGCAGTGGTTACGGACTCGGTAGTCGCAAGCGAGTATGTCCTGTCCAATCCTAGGTATGCTACAAGGCTTCAGGTCAGTGGCTCGGCAAGCGACCTCGGCGACCCTGAGCCGATCGCCATTGCAATGCTCAAGGATAACACGGCCTTGATAAAGCTGGTCAACGACGGCCTTGCCAAGATCGTAGCCTCCGGCAAGATGGCCGAACTGCAGAAGAAGTGGAACATCCTGTAAGAGATACTCACGATCAGACTTTCAGAGGAAGCCGCCTGTTGGTGGCTTCCTCTTATAGTGTGTATGGTTTCTTTTGAGAATCCTTCCATGATTATGTCCAACACTTGAATATTTATTCAATTGTATTGACAATACATGCATAATTATGTAGTACTACCCTATATCCAATATCCTATTGAACAGTGAGTAACCATGGAACGAGAAGAAAATAGATTTGATGACCTGCAGATGCATACGGCAAAGCAGAAGATGGTATCGGTAGACCCTACCGACCATAAGAGAAAGCACCCCATCATCCAGATGACCGACGGGGTGCTCATACCACGCAAAGGCGACGGGCATGTGCTCAACTCCTGGAGAATAACCTTCTTTGGCGCCCTTGCCCTCCTTGCAGGACTGGTAATCTTCAAGCCAGAGCCCTATAGGGATATCTTTATGGTCGTCATCAAGGGAGCCCCGGTAACCTTCCAGGTGACCATCCTTGCCATAATGGGGGCCATCGTCATAGGGACGCTGACCGGCCTTGGCTCGGTGAGCAAGAAGCGATGGGTCAACATGGTCAGCGGTGTCTACGTGGAGCTTATCCGCGGCATCCCGCTTCTGGTCCAGCTGATCTTCATCTACTACGCCATGGGCCGGTTCTTCAGGATCCAGGGCATGGTGGCGGCGGTTGTAGCGCTCTCCATCTGTTTCGGTGCCTATATGGGTGAGATCGTAAGGGCGGGCATCCAGGCGATTCCGCGCGGGCAGATGGAGGCGGCCATCGCCGTCGGCCTCAGCCGCGGGCAGGCCTTCAGGTATGTCATCCTGCCCCAGACGGTCAAGGTCATCCTGCCGGCTGTCGGCAACGAGTTCATCTCCATGCTCAAGGACTCCTCGCTGGTATCAGCGATCGCCTTGAGCGATATCCTGAGAAAAGGACGGGAGTACATCTCGCGCACCTTCCTCTCCCTGGAGACCATGCTGGTCGTCGCCTTGGTCTACCTGATCATCACGCTCGTACTCTCACGCCTCGTAGGGATGCTCGAGGAAAGGTTGCATAAAAATGGCTAGGATACGCATAGAGAACCTCACCAAGGAATATCAGACAGAAAAAGATGTCGTCAAGGCAGTACGCAATGCCTCCCTCACCGTTGAGAACGGCGAGGTGATAGTCATCATCGGCCCCTCAGGCAGTGGGAAAAGCACGCTTTTGCGGTGTGTGAACAAGTTGGAGATACCTACAGGCGGACATATATTCATCGATGAGGATGATGTGGTCGACCCCAAGGTGGACCTGCGCAAGATCCGCGAGGAGGTGGGGATGGTATTCCAGTCCTTCAACCTCTTCCCCCACCTCACAGCCCTGGACAACATCATCCTCGCCCCCCTGAAGGTCAAGAAGATGACACGCAAGGAAGCCGAGGAGAAAGGGCGCAAGCTTCTGAAGATGGTCGGCCTTGAGGACAAGGAAAAGGTGCACCCCAACCAGCTTTCTGGCGGCGAGCAGCAGAGGGTCGCAAT
>CAZGOK010000028.1:0-15219 GCA_964527665.1 uncultured Sphaerochaeta sp. | reverse complement strand
CAACAGGGGTGGACCGGCCAAAGATACCGACGCTCACTCGCATGCGGGCCTTGTCAAGATTAACTTCCTCAATGACACCGGTAAAGGTATCAAAGGGGCCTTCAACAATACGAACCTGCTCGCCAATGGCAAATGTCTGCTTTGGCTTAAAGACTTTTTCAGCTGGCAAATCGCCAGTTTTCTGAAAAATTCCCTTAACTTCGCCTGCTGTAAGAGGCTTCGGCATCACACTGTCATCGGGAGTTACAAAACCGGTCACTCCCTGTATCCTCTTAATATGAGAACACCAGGTCTTCCAGCTATTTTCAGGCAGATCGAGTTCGACAAGAATATAGCCAGGGAGGATCTTTCGCTTTACTTCGCGACGGACACCATCCTTGACTTCAACTAGGGTTTCAAACGGAACCTTGACGTCTGTGCAGATCATACTAAAATCCACATCAGTCTCTCGCATCTTATTTATGATGCGTTCAATTTTCTGTTCATAACCAGAATATGTATGTACTACGTACCAGCCCTTTGCCATGACACCGTCCTAAAAGATGAATAGTATACCCTTGAGGAGAATAAAATCAACCAATCCAAGGAATACTGCGACGATCACAGTTGAAACCAATACGACCTTAGTGGAAGAGACAACGGCTTCACGGGAGGGCCAGACAACTTTCTTAAGTTCCTGGTATGACTCCTTGAAATACTTGATCAGTTTCTTCATGTAAAGTCTCCTTTAGGGGTAGAAAAATCAAGAAGCAGACAGGCCAGGAAGGATTCGAACCCTCAACATCCGGTTTTGGAGACCAGCGCTCTACCAATTGGAGCTACTGGCCTATTTGCTTCTCGATACAAAATCCTTTCGGACTTATTTGATTTTTGCTTCGCGATGCAAGGTGTGCTTACGCTCAAACGGACAATATTTGTTCAACTCGAGCTTACCTTGCGTATTACGACGATTCTTCTCGGTCGTATAGTTTTTTTGTTTACATTCGGTGCACTGCAGAGCAATTTTCTCTACGGGACCTTTTTTCTTTGCTTCACCCATCTGATGCTCCTTAGTGAGTATTCACCCTTCAATAATCCCATTTTGGGACCGGAAAATAAAAGAGCCCTCGAACGGACTTGAACCGTTGACCCCCACCTTACCATGGTGGTGCTCTACCACTGAGCTACAAGGGCAATGAAAACGTACCGGCAATATTCTACAAAACATACCTGTCACGTGCAAGAGCAAACTTACCAGAGCTAGAATAAATTGTCAATACGCTCTAAACATTTTCCAGGCTAAAATTCCTGCTGGTTGCTCAGATGCAACCATTCGTATATAGTTTTATCATATAGCCATCCTATTTAACCAAGGAGTTTTTCATGAAAGATGAACTTAACGTACGCTTTGGACATACACCTCCAGAATTGGCATTGGATTTTGCCGAACACCTCAAATACAGCCAAGACGCGGATATTTTCCATACAACCCAAGAAGACAGATACACAGCCCTAGCCCTCACCATCCGTGACAGGATCATACACCAGTGGAATCTAAGCAGAAAGACCCAGAACAAGGCTCATGCAAAAAGAGTCAGCTACCTCTCCCTTGAGTTCCTCATGGGAAGGGCGATGACCAACAACGTCATCAACTTGGGTGTTGAGGACGAGCTTAAGGAAGCCCTCTCCTCACTGGGGTACACCTATGAAGAGCTCTCAGACGTCGAACATGATGCAGGCCTGGGCAACGGAGGACTGGGAAGGCTGGCAGCCTGCTTCCTCGACTCCCTTGCAACCCTTGAGTACCCTGCCTATGGGTATGGCATCCGCTACAACTACGGCATCTTCCGCCAGCAGATCAAGAATGGATGGCAGGTCGAACAGCCGGACAACTGGCTCAGACACGGCAATCCCTGGGAGATCGAGCGCCATGACGTCGCCTTTACCGTCCAATTCGGTGGTGAGGTAAGGCTCATCCGTGAAAAGGGCAAGGACAACTTCAAGTGGGTTGGAGGCGAGCAGGTCATAGGGGTAGCATACGACATGCCGATTATCGGCTATGGGTGCAAGACAGTGAACACCCTCAGGCTCTGGTCTGCAAAAAGCCCTGATGAGTTCGACTTCCATGAGTTCAACGAGGGCGACTACACCGAAGCTGTCCGCTCAAAGATATCTGCAGAGAACCTCTCACAGGTGCTCTACCCCAACGATACGCTCTATATGGGCAAGGAGCTGCGCCTGAAGCAGCAGTACTTCTTTGTAGCCTGCTCGCTCGCTGACATCGTGAAGACCTTCAAACGGGGAAATCACGCATGGTCGGAGTTCGCAAACTTTGCAGCCATCCAGCTCAACGATACCCACCCTTCCCTGGCAATCCCCGAAATGATGCGCATCCTCATGGACGAGGAAAACCTCTCCTGGGACAAGGCATGGGCGATCACCAACAGCGTGATGGCATACACAAACCATACGCTGATGCCAGAGGCCCTGGAGAAGTGGTCCCTGCCGATGCTGCAGGCCATCCTACCCAGGCACCTGCAGATCATCTACGAGATCAACCACAGGTTCATGCAGGAAGCTGTCTCCTTCTTTCCCCTGCAGCCACAGATTCTCAGCAAGATCAGCATTGTGGAGGAGTCCAATCCCAAGCAGATTCGCATGGCAAACCTTGCCATCATCGGAAGCCACAGCACCAACGGTGTGGCCGCCCTTCACTCAGAGCTACTGCAGCGCACGATGTTCCCCGAGTTCAACACCGTCTATCCTGACAGGTTCAACAACAAGACAAACGGGATAACCCAGAGGCGCTGGCTGCTCGACTCAAACCCACTGCTCGCTGCGAAGATCACCGAGGCCATCGGAGACGAGTGGATAACAGACTACAGCCAGATCGCCAAGCTCACCCCCTTTGCAACAGACAGCGCCTTCAGGTCCGACTTCGCAAAGATCAAACAGGCAAACAAGGTCAAGGCAGCAGCATTCCTCAAGAAGGACTGTGGCCTGATCATCGACCCCAACTCCCTCTTTGACGTGCAGGTAAAGCGTATCCATGAGTACAAGCGCCAGCTGCTCAATGCCCTGAACATCATGCTGATCTACAATGACATCAAGCTGGGTGGAGAGGCTACCAAGAACATGCCCCCGATGACCTTCCTCTTTGGAGGCAAGGCAGCCCCCGGCTATGTCAATGCAAAGCTCATCATCAAGCTGATCAACAACATAGCGAACGTCATCAACGCCGACAAAAAGGTCAACGACCTGCTCTCCATCCATTTCATGCCCAACTATAGGGTGACGATGGCAGAGAGCATCATCCCAGCCACCGACCTCTCCGAGCAGATTTCCACTGCGGGCACCGAAGCCTCAGGGACCGGAAACATGAAGTTCATGTGCAACGGGGCCTTGACCATCGGAACGATGGATGGAGCCAACGTGGAGATAGCAGAAGAAGCGGGCAAGGAGAACATGTTCATCTTCGGCCACACCGAGGAGGAGATCACCAAGCTCAGCCACTCCTACGACCCCTTTGCCTGGGCAATGGGGGACAAGGAGATCAAGGATGCCGTGGCACTGCTGTCCACCGGATACTTCAACGTCAACGAGCCCAACATCTTCGAGCCTCTTCGCAGGAGTCTCTTTGAAGAGGGGGACAAGTACTTCCATTTTGCCGACCTGCGCATGTATGCCGATGCACACAGAAGTGCCAGGGAGCTGTATATAGGCAACCAGGATGAATGGAACCGCAAGGCCATCATCAATGTGGCCTCCAGCGGTAAGTTCTCCAGTGACCGGACCATCAGCGAATACGCCAATGAAATCTGGAATCTGAAGAAATGCCCCGTAGAACGTGGCAACGGCATTGAGACCGCACTGCAGGATGCAATGAAGAAATAGGCAACAGAGCCAGAACAACAGGCCCCCGATCGGGGGCCCGTTGTTTCATATATAGCAAGCCACTCTTACTATGACGCAAATATAGCATCCACATGTAGCCATATCATTCCCATGGAACAAGATATAATCCATATGATAAATATTTGGTTTTTATGACGCATTTTTAGCAATCTGGAGAAAAATACTGGTATATTCTTACCATGCAAAAATTCTGGGAACGCGTAAAAACCCTTTTGGGTTCGCCTAGTGTAGTGGAACTCGCCGTGATGCTTGATGTAAAGAGAAGTACGCTATCCAGCTGGATTCACAACGACCGTCGTCCTCCTATGGATGTTCTGTTGAACCTCACGGCCCAAACTGGACTGAGTCTGGAGAAGCTGGAGTACGGCTTTGACTGGGAGCCATCGGATGATGAGGAAGCAGCTGAGGACCACTCCCCAAAGTTCAAGGCGATCATGCAGATGGTCTCAAAGCTCAGCAATGAAGAGCAGGATGTCGTCTACAGGCTGCTCTCCTGCATGACTAGGAAATAAGCCTGGAGAAGAGCATCACCACAGGGGGGGAGAGGATTGCCAGGACCGGGGCAATGAGCATCGCCGGCAGGAAGTTCCCCGTCTTGCTTTTTCGTATATCCAACAACCCCAGACCAATCATCATCAGCAGGACCCCGCCAACAGCTGAGAGCTCGGCGATGCCGGCCTCTCCAAGTATGGGGGAGATGAAGCCTCCCGCAAGGGTAAAAAACCCCTGATAGACGAGGATGACAAGGGCACTGGCCATCACGCCAGGGCCATAGACAGCACTGAAGATGATCGCCATGCATCCGTCCATGACTGACTTCACCAGCAGCAGCTGGTAGTCGCCTGTCGTCCCGGCCTGTATGGAACCCACCACGGTCATAGCCCCCGAACAGAAGAGCAGGGATGCATTGAGAAACCCAAGGGCAAAATTCTTGGAGGCTTCTTCATTGCCATGCTTCCTACCCAGCTTTGATTCGATCCAGGTCCCTAAGGAGAGCACCCCTTCCTCAATGGAGAGGGCATACCCCACAAACCCACCCAATATGGTGGAGAAGATGAGGATCAGGAATGATCCTGTCTGCATCGCCATGGAGATGCCGATGACCAGCGTGATAAGCCCTGAGGAGGTGAAGACAACCTCCTTGTAGGAACTTTTGAGACGATTCTTCAAAAACAACCCAAGCAGGGAACCGAGGATAACCGTAAGGCAATTTATATAGGTGGCAAACATAATGAATAGGAGTATAATGCGTAAGAATGACAAGGACAAGGAACGACCATGCAAAACATCCTTCTCGCAGCAGGGTTAGGCAGAAGAAGCGGAGGCGAGAAGCTTCTGCTCCCCTATAAAGGGCAACCGATCATAGCACATGCTGTAGAGCAGTCTCTCTCAGCGGGGCTCCATACGATTGTGGTCACCGGCTACAGAGGAGAGGAAATCGAGCAGGCCCTCTCCAGGTTCGCCTGCCCCAACCTCGTCCTGGTCCATAACAGCGGATACGCCCTTGGCCAGGGCTCCTCCACACAGGTGGGGGCAAGCACCCTTCGCCCCCATGAGGACTTCTTCATCTCGCTTGCGGACATGCCCCTGATCAGAGCCTCCCACTACCACGCCCTTATCCACCACTTCGCCTCTTGTGATGCCTTGAGGCCTCTATACAAAGGCAAGATTGGCCACCCCGTCCTGTTGAGGGGCAGCTTCAAGGCCCTGATCATGGAACAGGAGCTTCCCTTTACCATGCACGCCCTGTTAGAGGAGTTCCACGTAGAGCAGTGCGAGCTCGATGACGAGGCATATATCCTGGACATCGACACCATGCACGCCTACGCAGAACTTCTGATGCGCCCTAAGCCTTGACCGCTACTACAGCATCCCCCTCACGCGTGAGGTGAATGGCGCCGGCAGAGTGGAACTCCCCTGCAAGCAGCTGGACAGAGAGCGGATTCTCAACCAGCCTCTGGATAGCTCGCTTTACCGGACGCGCACCGAAGGAGGCGTCAAAACCCTCCTGGAAGACCAGATCAACGACTGCATCATCCCAACTCAGGGCATGTCCACGCCGTTCGAGCCTTGAGGCAAGCTGTCCTAGCTGTATGCCCACAATCCTCTTGACCTGTTCAGGGCCAAGGCTCTGGAAGATGATGATCTCATCAAGGCGGTTGATGAACTCCGGCTTGAAGGAGTCATGGATGATGGAGAGCACCTGCTTGCGAGCCTCGCTTTGGTCACCGGGTTGCAGCAGCAGAGAGCTTCCCAGATTGCTGGTAAGGATGATCACCGTATTGGTGAAGTCCACGACCCTACCCTGTCCGTCGGTAAGCCGCCCGTCATCCAGGAGCTGCAGCAGGACGTTAAAGACATCCGGGTGCGCCTTCTCGATCTCATCAAAGAGGATGACCGAATAGGGCCTTCTTCTGACGACCTCGGTCAGTTGCCCTCCCTGGTCGTACCCCACATATCCCGGAGGGGCTCCTATAAGCCTGCTCACCGAGTACTTCTCCATATACTCACTCATATCAATGCGGGTAAGGGCCTTCTCATCGTCAAAGAGGAATGAGGCAAGGACCTTTGCCAGCAAGGTCTTTCCCACGCCTGTAGGGCCTGCGAACAGGAAGCTCCCCAAGGGACGCCTCTCGTCCCCGATGCCAGCCTTGTTGCGCCTGATGGCATCAGAGAGAGCCTCAATGGCCTCGCTCTGCCCGACAACCTGTTCTGAAAGGGTATCCTCAAGGTGCAGGTATTTCTGCATCTCGCTGCCTTTCATCTTGGTGATGGGCACCCCTGTCCAATTGCTGACTATCCGGGCGATGTCATCTTCGCTGACCTCCTCGCGCAGCATCTGCTTGCCGTCGACCTGGCCCTGGGCCAAGAGCGAACTCTGCTCCTCAATCTCCTTGAGCAAGGCGGGGATCGAGCCGTGCTGTATCTGGGCGGCCTTTGCAAGGTCGCCATCCCTCTCAGCCTGCTGTTCCTCAAGCTTCAGCTGCTCAAGGCTCGCCTTCTTCTCACGCAGCTTGGCGATGGCGTTGCGTTCATTGCCCCACTGCAGCTGCATGCTGTCCCGTTTGCCCTTCAGAAGGCTTACCTCGTTGCGGATCTTTTCCAGGCGCTCCAGGCTGGTAGCATCGGTCTCACGCGTGAGGGCCTGCTCCTCAATGTTCAGCTGCAGTATCTTTCGCTCGATCTGGTCGAGTTCCTCGGGCTGGCTCTCGATCTCCATCTTCAACTGGCTGGCAGCCTCATCTACGAGGTCAATCGCCTTGTCAGGAAGGAATCGGTTGGTGATGTAGCGGTTGCTCAGCGTTGCTGCGGCTACAAGAGCCTCATCCTTGATGCGCACCCCATGGTGCACCTCATAGCGCTCCTTGAGCCCCCGCAAGATGGCAATGGTGCTCTCGACGGTGGGCTCGCTGGTATAGACCGGCTGGAACCTGCGCTCCAGGGCCTTGTCCACTTCGATATACTTGCGGTACTCATCCAAGGTGGTCGCCCCAATGGCATGCAGTTCCCCGCGGGCCAGGGCCGGCTTGATGAGGTTCGATGCGTCGGTCGAGCCTTCGCTTGCACCGGCACCCACGATGGTGTGCAGCTCATCGATGAAGAGGATGATGCCACCCTCACTGCTGGTCACCTCCTTGATGACCGCCTTCAGCCTCTCCTCAAACTCTCCACGGAACTTTGCCCCGGCAACCAGCGAGCCCACATCAAGGGATAGAAGGCGCTTGTTCTTCAGGGACTCAGGCACGTCCCCGCTATTGATGCGCTGGGCAAGCCCTTCGACAATGGCGGTCTTTCCCACTCCGGGCTCCCCGATGAGCACGGGGTTGTTCTTGGTCCTTCGGGAGAGGACCTGCATCAGGCGCCTGATCTCCTCGTCACGCCCTATGACAGGGTCGAGCTTGCCCTGGCGGGCAAGGACGGTCATGTCCTTACAGTACTTCTCCAAGGCTTGGTAGCGGCTCTCTGGGTCTTCACTGTCGATGCTCTGGTTGCCTCTGATGCTTTGCAGGGCCTGCATGATACCGTCACGGGTCACTCCAAGGCTTTTCATTGTTTTGGAGGCAGGGCATGAGTCGTCCAAGATGGCGAGCAGGATGTGCTCGGCACTGAGAAACTCATCCTTGAACTCTGCAGCTATCTTGTCAGCAGCGTAAAGCTGGTTGCCCAAGGCTGCTGAGATGGTGCGTTTCACGCTCCCCCCATACGCCTTGGGAAGGCGGTTGGCAAGCTCTTCAAGGGAGGCTTGCACTTGTTTGGGAGGGACTCCCAACCGCTCGAAAAGCGGAGAGAGCAACCCCTCCTTCTGGGTAAGGAGGGCGAGCAACAGGTGCTCGCTTGTTATTTCGGCGCTACCCTTCTCATTTGCCAGGATGTCGGCATCACCGACAGCTTGGCGTAGCTTGATGGTCATTTTGTCTATATTCATCTGTTTTCCTCACTTGTTGGATATGAGGCAACGCACCCCCTAGGGGGCCCTGTCCTGTACACTACAAATATACTGAGGAAATATTCTGTCGGCTAGGGTCGGCTTACAACCGGAGTCCGTCTGGGATCGGATTTGAAGAACTCAAGATAGTTGGAGATCAGTTCCTTGGAAAGGGCCATCTCAAAGGTATCCAGAAAGGCTACCTGGAAGCAGGAGGACTCCAGCAGGAGCAGGATGTGGTTGGCAACCTTGTTGATGTCGCACCCGATGATATCCCCGCTGCTGATGCCCACGCGCAACAGCCGCTTGAACAGGATGGTGAGCTTGGCGGTCCGCCTCATGACAATCTCGTTGAAGTCACGCCCCTCTTTCTTCATCTGCAGCATCACGTCCACCAGGGAGGTCAGCTCCCCTTCATGTGCTGTGGCGGTATCCATGATCTCAGAGCAGATCTTCTTGATCCTATCCATATAGTTGTCGTCGGAGGCCCAGGCGAGGGTTGCATACTTGGCGAACATGCGTCCGGTCACCAGTTTTACTGCATAGTAGTAGATCTCTTCCTTGTCCTTGAAATACTGGTAGATGGTGGGTCGGGAAATTCCACACTCCTGGGCAATGAGAGAGAGATTGGAATCACGATACCCTTCACGCCCGAATACCTTCAACGCTGTCTGCAGTATCTTTTCCTTTCTTGCCTCATGGTCAATCTTCTTGGGCATGCTCTAAAATCCCCCTAAACCTATCTGTACGCTATTGTTATATTACAATATACCATTATACTGTAAAAAACACTATATTACAGAGAGGTTTTTATGTTTGTCATATTCGTACTCATGGCCATTATATTGCTACTATTGGTGATAAGTATTACAAGAACGTTCACCCTGAGACGAAAAAGAGACGAAAAGCCCCTCACCCCATTGTACCCTGATGCAGAGCCGGCAATAGGGAAACTACAGAGCGCAATCACCTTCAGGACGGTGAGCAGCGCTGAGGAGGGCAAGACAGACTGGAAGCAGTTCAACGCCTTCGCCTCCTATCTGGCAGAGGCCTTCCCCCTCTGTGAAACACATCTGAAGCAAGAGTGCGACTCCCCTTACAACCTCATCTACCGCTTTGAAGGAGCTGATACCACTGCCCTTCCCGGCCTGCTTACTGCACACCAGGACGTGGTCTTTGCAAACGAGCAGGAGTGGACCCACCCTCCCTTTGCAAAAACACGTGAAGACGGGTATGTCTGGGGGAGGGGAAGCTTTGACTGCAAGCTGCAGCTCATAGCAATCCTGGAGGCCTTTGAGCAGCTGTTGCAGCAGGGGAAGAAACCCAAACGGACCTGGTATGCCGCCTTCGGCTGTGATGAGGAGGTAAATGGAGGCAACAAGGGGGCCGCCCTCATTGCAGAGCAGTTCCAACGGATGGGCCTCTCCTTCTCCCTGCTCCTCGATGAGGGGGGTGTTGTTTCAGAGAACTACATCAAGGGGATCGACCGCCCCATAGCTGTCGTCGGGGTTGCAGAGAAGGGATATATGGATACGCTCATACAATGCAGGCGCGAGGCCGGTCACTCCAGCACCCCAATGATGCCTACAGCCCTGGGCAAGGTTGCACAGGCGGTGACGGCAATTGAGTCAAAGCAACAGGGGTGGAGGATCACAGAGGCGGTGCACTCGATGCTCAGGAATATTGGAGAAGAGGCCCCCTTCCCCCTTGCCTTCCTCTTTCTCAACCTCTGGCTCACCAAGCCCCTGATCGCCCTGATCTTCACCAAGAGCCCTACGCTGAACGCCCTCATCAGGAGCACCAGCGTGCCGACCATGATCGAAGGAAGCGACAAGAGCAATGTCATAGCCCAGAGGGCGACAGCTGTAGTCAACACGCGCCTGCTCGCTGGCGATGACCAGCACAGTGTGCTCAAGCATCTGCACTCGGTCATAGCTGATGATGAGGTGACGCTGACAGTCACCCGCTATGAGGGGCCATCAGAGCACTCCCCAACCACAGGGGAAGCGTTCAACCATCTCAAGACAACCATTTCACAGGTCTTTCCCCAAGCCATCGTCACCTCGTATTTGATGCTCGGTGCAACCGATGCACGCAAGTACCAGCAGCTCTGCCACGCCATATACCGCTTCACCCCTGCCCAGATGGACAAGAGCGAGGTGCTGCGGATGCACGCCCCTGATGAGCGGATCCATACAGACAATGTGCAAAAAGCGGTTTCCTTCTTCACCTCACTGCTACAAAGCTGGTAACAGGACGCAAAAGGGCCCCGCACTCTTGGCGGGGCCTCTCTGTACAGGATGGGTTGCCTTTTAGGTATTCTTGATCTTCACCTCAATGCTCTTTGGCTGTACCACTTCCTTTTTCGGAAGGGTGACAGTAAGCACTCCATTGGTAAAAGACCCTTCGATCTTGGACTCTTCCACATCCTCGGGAAGGGAGAAGGCTCGTTCAAAGCTCTGAGCATGCCGCTCGCAGATGAGCAGTTTCTTGCCATCCTTCTCTTCCTTGGTGGTCTGCTTGGCTGAACTGATTCTCAGCACATGCTTTTCGATGTTCACCTTGACATCTTCCTGTGTATACCCTGGCAACTCGGCCTCTAGGATGTAGGCCTTGTCTGTTTCGGTAATGTCTACAGGAGGAACTTTCGATGGGGAGAGTCCCCAGTCACCCAGCATGTTGCTGAATAGTGAATCGAAGGGCGATGTCACCGGCGTCCGGTAATTGTTTCTTGTAGTAAGATATGCCATTTGTACACCTCCATGTGTTTATATCTATATGGTATCCCTTTCGGGTTTCACCAATATATATGCACAAAGCGTGCCAACATCATAAACATACGCTAAAAGACATTTTTGATGACTTAAAGCAAGGAATACAGCCAAAAACAAGCAATACAAACGACCTTCGCACGATCAAAGACCACCAATGGGTCATACTGCACAGCCAGGGAAGATAAACCTCCCTAAAATGTGTCAAAATGACCCATAGTTGTATGAAACAGCAATAAAGCGGGACATTCCCTTTCTAGAGCTTGTCACTCATGGTTGCCACCATGACCGCCTTGATCGTATGCATCCTGTTTTCTGCCTCATCGAAGACTACAGAGTGCTTGCTTCTGAAGACTTCGTCGGTGACTTCCAACTCGGTCAGTCCATACTCGGAGTGGATTTGGCGAGCCACGGTGGTGTTCAGGTCATGGAATGAGGGAAGGCAGTGCTCAAAGAGTACCTTTTCATTGCCACTTGCCCGAAGGAGGTCCATGGTCACCTGATAGTCCTTCAGCAGTGCAATGCGGCTTGCCGTCTGGTCTTCTTCCCCCATCGACACCCAGATGTCGGTGTAGATGACGTCAGCACCCTTGACGGCCTCGTATGGATCGGTGGTGGTCGTTATGACCGAGCCGGACGCCTTGGCTACAGGGGCTAGCTCTGCGAGCAGTTCCTCTGAAGGGAAAAGCTCCAAGGGGGCGGCTATGCTGTACTGCATGCCGACCTTGGCTGCCCCTATCATCAGGGCGTTGGAGACGTTGTTCCGCCCATCGCCTATGTAGGCCATCTTCATCTTGTCCAGAGGCTTTCCCGTATGCTCCATGGCGGTGAGGAAATCGGCCAGCACCTGGGTGGGGTGATCATCATCGGTGAGCCCGTTCCATACGGGCACCCCACTGTGGAGGGCGAGGTCCTTGATGACGCGCATGGCAAAGCCGCGGTACTCGATGCCGTCGTACATCCGGCCCAGTACCTTTGCAGTATCCTCGATGGACTCCTTCTTGCCCATTTGGCTGTTGGTGAGGAAGGTGACACAGGCCCCTTCATCAAAGGCGGCGACTTCAAAGGAACAGCGTGTCCGCGTTGAGGTCTTGTCAAAGATAAGGACAATGTTCTTCCCCTCCAGCAAGGCTCCCTCGAGCTTCGCTGAGTATGGTGCCTGCTTCTTTTTTGCCTTGAGTTCCTGTGCCAGGTCCAGCAGGTAGTGGATCTCCTCGGTTGTATAATCCTTGAGTGTGAGAAAGCTTCGCCCTTTGAGCGTTATCCCTGTCTTCATGCGCTCCTCCCTTGAGTGGAAAAATAATACATATTCATGCATAAAATAGCAATGCAACTGCATATGTATGCAAAACAGTATCTCATATATTTTGATGCAAAAAGCCCCCCAACGCAAGGAAGGAGGGCTCTATTTACTAGGAATAGGGTTATTTGGTTACAAGTACCACTTCACCGTTGACATACTGCTTGGCAACATATGCCTTGATCTTATCACCACGGAGGGCTTTGACCAGTGCGACGATGCGAGCATCGTTCTCGTTGCCCTGCTTGACTGCCACAACGTTGACGTAGGGGCTGTCGGAGCCTTCGATCAGGAGGCCGTCGCGTGTTGCGATGAGGCCGGCTGGGATGGCGTAGTTACCGTTGATGATCGCTGCATCGACATCCTGCAATACGCGGGGAAGGGAGGCGGCTTCGATCTCACGGAACTTCAGGCCCTTGGGGTTCTTGGCGATATCCATGGGAGTTGCATCAAGACCAGCATTGGCTTCAAGGGTGAGCAGGCCAGCACTCTGCAGGAGCAAAAGAGCACGTCCTTCATTGGTGGGGTCATTGGGAATCGCAATGGTCGCACCCTGGGGCAGGTCAGCTAGGGCCTTGTGTTTCTTTGAGTAGAGGGCGAAGGGCTCGACGTGGATGCCCCCTGCATTGGCGAGGTGGTAACCACGGTCCTTGTTGAAGGACTCGAGGTAGGGAATGTGCTGGAAGAAGTTCGCATCAAGCTCACCGGTCTCAAGTGCTTCGTTGGGTGTCACGTAGTCTGTGAACTCGCGGATCTTGAGTGTGATGCCCTGGGCGGCAAGATCTTCAACGACAAGGTTGAGGAAAGCGGCGTGGGGCTCGGGGGTCGCGCCAACAGTCAGGACGTTTGTACTGGACTGTTCCTTTGTTCCGGCAGCGAATAGGGTTGCTGCCACGAGTATTACCAATGCGATGGTCAATGTCTTTTTCATATTTTCTCCTACTCCCACCGAAGGCGGGAGGTATGCACAAATAGTGTCAGCGCTTGGCCAACAGATGAGAACTGATCTTGTTGCCGATCACCTGGATGATCTCTACGAGCACCAGGATGATTATCACTGCAACAACCATGACGTCTCCTCGGAAGCGTTGGTAGCCGTAGCGGATAGCAAGGTCTCCCAATCCCCCTCCTCCGATAGCCCCGGCCATGGCCGAGTATCCGATGAGGTTGATGATGGTCAGCGTCACACCGCTTACAAGCGAGGGAAGGGCTTCCGGGATAAGGACTTTTCGAATAATTTGCCAGTTGGTGGAACCCATTGCGCGGGCGGCCTGAACGACCCCCGGATCCACCTCCTTCAGTGCGGTCTCGATTACTCGGGCCACAAACGGTGCTGCCGCGATGGACAGCGGTACGATAGTAGCGGTGGTACCGATACTGGTTCCGATCAGAATGCGAGAAAGGGGAAAGAGCAATATCATAAGGATGATGAAGGGGAACGAGCGCAGCACGTTCACTACCCTGCCCAGGACATTGTTCAACACTGGTTTGGGAATGATCCCTCCCTGCTCAACACCGGATGTGATGGAGAGTAAGATCCCAAGAGGAAGGCCCATCAGGAGCGAGAAGAATGTCGAGAAGAGCACCATGCTCAGCGTCTGTCCTGTAGAGGTCAGGACAAGCATCCAAAGTTTACTCATGCCTTGCTCTCCTCTTCTACCAGGACACCCTGGGCTTTCAAGGCATCGATGGCCTTTTTCTTTATCGAATCATCTCCACTTATATCTACTACCATGGTTCCAATCTCCACATCCCCAACCTTCTGCACCCCACCTGCACGTATATTGAACTCGACCCCAAGGTCCCTCGTTATCCTGCTGAGGATGGGTTGGTCGGTGGTATCCCCTCGGAACCGAAGGGTATAGGTCCCTATTTTCTTTGACCACTGCACCATCTTGTCATCACGGGAGGATCCTTCATCAAAGGCTACCAGGTGGGCAAGGAAATCCTTGGTCACCTCACTGGAAGGATTGGCAAAGATATCAGCGACAAACCCCTGTTCGACTACCTTGCCGTCATCGAGGACCGCAACCTGCACGCAGGCATCGCGGACAACCTCCATCTGGTGGGTTATCATGACCACGGTGAGGGACATCTTCTTTTGGATCTCCTTCAACAGGTCGAGGATAGAATGGGTGGTCTGGGGATCGAGGGCACTGGTAGCCTCATCGCAGAAAAGGATGTCGGGGTTGCAGGCGAGGGCCCTGGCTATGGCCACCCTCTGTTTTTGTCCGCCACTGAGGGTACTGATGGGAGCCTTGCCCCGTCCTTCAAGGGATACGAGGGCGAGCAGCTCATCGACTCTTGTCCTGATGTCCTCTTTGCCCATCCCATTTATTTCCATGGGGTAGGCGATGTTCTCTTCTGCATTGCGTGAGGAGAACAGGTTGAAGTTCTGAAAGATCATGCCCACACGG
This sequence comes from uncultured Sphaerochaeta sp., assembly GCA_964527665.1. Classification (GTDB taxonomy): domain Bacteria; phylum Spirochaetota; class Spirochaetia; order Sphaerochaetales; family Sphaerochaetaceae; genus Sphaerochaeta. The sequence continues at coordinate 411 of CAZGOK010000028.1, read as the reverse complement.
CGCCTGCGGTCGATCATGGCTCGTTTGGTGAGGTTGTCCACCCGCACATCATCAAAATAGACTTCGCCTGCGTCAGGACTCTCCAACAGGCTGATGAGACGCACCAGCGTTGATTTGCCGGCACCGCTTTTGCCGATGATGCCATAGATGGTATTGGAGGGTATAAAGAGGCTCACCCCATTTACGGCATGCAGATCGCCATATGTTCTTTGTAAATTATCTAACGTAATCTGCATAAATATACCTTCCATACTCATTGAATTGTTACCATCATAGTAAAAAGGGGTACCTTGGACAAGAGCAACAGGAGCAAAACACACGAGAGAGTACAAAAAGTGAAAATATATGCATAATGCCCGGAAACAGGAAAAGGACGCAAAAGCGTCCTTTTCCATCTATATATAACCGACC
>CAZGOK010000027.1:0-15555 GCA_964527665.1 uncultured Sphaerochaeta sp. | reverse complement strand
AGTTTGCGATTGTATCAAGGGGTTGATGCCCCGCCGCTTGCGGTGGGGATGCTTCTTTACAGAGATTTGGGATAGCGAACACCATACTTGTCGATAGTATGCCTCCAGCAATTGCAGGTACCAAGCCTTCCAGCTATGGTTGGAAGCCATGCCGATGTGCTATAAAGAGTTGTACCTCGAAGGAGGGGTTGCATTATGGACTACAGCGACTACACCAGAGAACAGCTTCTACAACGCATTGAGGACCTTGAACTATTGAATCGGGAGCTCATGCAGGTAAGCAGACAGAAGATCAAGCTTGAGTATGCTTGGACTGGAAACCTTGGGCATTGGTTTTGGAATATACGTTCCGATGAGGTGACCTTCAATCCCCTGAAGGTGACCACCCTTGGCTATGAGGAGCAAGAAATTCCCGCTCATGTGAGCCATGAGTTCTTTACCAGCAAACTTCACCATGACGACTACCAAAACACAATGCAAACCATGAAAGACCATTTGAGTGGAAAAACGTCCGTGTATGAAGTTGAATATCGCATACAGAAAAAAGATGGGTCATACCGATGGTACTTCGACCTGGGTAAGATTACAGAATATGATGGGGACGGAAAGCCCTTGTTTATTGCTGGAATTGTGTTTGATATCACTGAGAAGAAAGCGATACAGTTGGAGTTGCAGGTCAAGAACGAGATGCTTGCCAAAATATCAGCCACTGACGGGCTTACCAATATCAGCAATTATAGGAGCCTCATTGAGCATCTAGGTCTTGCCATGCAGGATGTAAAAAATACCAACATCCCTTTGTCGATAGCCATTTTTGATATAGATGACTTCAAAAAGGTTAATGACAGCAAGGGTCATATAGCAGGTGACCAGGCCCTTATTGATGTTGCGAGCATCATTGGTGCACATATAAGGAGCACCGATCGTGTGGGAAGATATGGTGGCGAGGAGTTTATGGTGCTGTTTCCCAATACCGAACTTGCCATCGCCAAACAGATGGCTGAAGAGATCAGGCAAGCCATTGAATCGCATGCCTTTGGCGAAGGGGTAAGGCTCACACTCAGCGGAGGGGTAAAGCAGTATGCAGGAGAGCCCATGAATGAATTCATTAATCAGGCTGACAAGCATCTGTACCTGGCAAAGGCGATGGGGAAAAACCAAATAGCAACCTAGCATCGAAGAGAGTTCTAAGATGGGGTATACTGGTGCAACAACCCCAACGTACTGGGAGGTACCACGATGATCTACCTGGACTACAATGCAACAACACCCATAGACAAAGAGGTGGCCCAGGCTATGCTGCCCTTCCTTCATGGGCATTTCGGGAACCCCTCCAGCACCCATACCCTGGGCCTTACAGCCAAAGCGGCAGTTGAACAGGCAAGAGCTCAAGTTGCCTCCTTGATTCACTGCACACCAGACGAAATACTCTTCACCAGTGGAGGAAGCGAATCAAACAACATGGTCCTCAAAGGTGTTGCCCATACCTATAAACAGAAGGGTAATCACATAATAACGAGTCAGATCGAGCACCCTGCCATCCTCAAGCCCTGCGCATACCTTGAGGACCTGGGCTATGAGGTCAGCTATGTTCCGGTAGACAAATTTGGCATGGTAGACCCTTCCGATATAGAGCGCCACATCACCGAAAGGACCATACTGGTCACCATCATGCACTCCAACAACGAGGTGGGGACCTTGCAGCCCATTGAGGAAATAGGTCGGATATGCAAACAGAGGGGGGTGTTGTTTCATACCGATGCTTCCCAGTCAGTAGGGAAGATTCCCCTCGATGTACAAGCCCTTGGCGTTGATTTCCTTACCATAGCCGGCCACAAGCTCTATGCACCCAAGGGTGTTGGCGCCCTGTACATGAGGGCAGGCCTTCACGTCGAGCCCCTGATCCACGGTGCCGGCCACGAAAGCGGAAGGAGGGCGGGCACTGAGAACATCCTCCTTGAGGTGGGCCTTGGCAAGGCCTGTGAGGTTGCCCAGGCAGCTATTTGCAACAGCTCTGTCGCAGTCCTCACCACATACTTCTCCAGCCGATTGATGGAGAGCTTTGGGCAGACCATCCACCTGAACGGCCATCCTGAGAAGAAGCTTCCCAATACACTCAACATCAGCTTTATAGGGTATGATGGGCATAAGGTCCTTGATGGCTTGAGCGATGTCGCTGCCTCTACAGGCTCTGCCTGTCACGCAGGGACAACAACCATATCGCCGGTATTGGCGGCTATGGGGGTCTCTGAGGCGGTTGGACGGGGTGCTGTGCGCTTCAGCTTGGGCCGTCACACAACACGAGAAGAGATAGACGCTGTCATGGCAAGTCTGCAGAACATACTACGGAGGTAACAAGGTGAAACTAGGAATTATCATTGAGACGAAAGAGGCTGAGAAAGCCTGGAACGGGATGAGATTTGCCGTAACTGCCAAAAAGAGCGGTCATGAGGTACAGGTCTTCCTTATGGGCGAAGCTGTCGAGATCGAGACGCTCACCGTTGCAAAGTTTGATGTTGCTGAGCAAGTTGCACTCTTTCATGAAATTGATGGGGTGATCCTTGCCTGTGGAACCTGCCTGCAATCAAGGGCGATGGGCGAGACCGAAGTATGCCCCATCAGCACCATGATCGACTGTGTCCAGATGGTGGAGTGGGCTGACAAGACTGTGACGTTCTGAGGCTATACCATGCATCTCGAACATAGCTTGTATCATACCGGTTCATTGATCGTCCAAGAATTGAAGCGTGTAGGCGGACAACAGTTCTTCCAAGCAATGATGGTATTGCATAGAATGCCACTGTACGCCTGTGCTTCTGGAGGCGGTGATGCATGAACTGTAGGCTCTGTAATACACAAACCCGAACCATCATACACCCCGCTAGGGGTGTTTACCACTTCTGTCCAAGGTGTGAACTCATCACACTGGACGCTGATCGTCATCCAAGCGAGGATGAGGCCTTCAAGGAGTACTGCCTGCATGAGAACTCCTCTGACGATCCCCGGTATGTTGCCTACTTCAGATCTTTTATAGAGGAAGCAGTCCTCCCTTTTGCTCCAAAAGGGAGGGCTGCCCTTGATTTTGGCAGTGGCCCATCGCCCGTCCTGGCAACCCTGCTGGATGGGGAGTATGGCTACCGCACAGATTGCTACGACCTCTTCTTCAGCCCGGAAAAGGTCTATCTGGGCAGGTCGTACGACCTCATCACCTGTACGGAGGTCATCGAGCATATTGGCGACCCGCTCTCCCTTTTCAAGCTTTTTTCCCACCTGCTGGCACCCGGAGGAGTCCTTTCTGTGATGACGCTCCTGCACCCAAGGGACGAAGGTAAGTTTCTTTCGTGGTACTACATCCAGGAGAGGAGCCACATCACCTTCTACAGCCGAGAGACGCTTACCCACCTTGCCCACTCTTGTGGTCTCTCGTTGTTCTATTGTGATGATATTCACCTCGCTTGCTTTGGGAAAGACGCTTGTCCTTGACGCCACTTGAGAGTATCGTAGTATCTGGATGGAGTGCCTTGTGGGAGGCTTCCAAGGTGGCTGTATGGAGAGTAGGCAGGAATCGGTAGGCAGTGACCTTTTTTCTGGGCGGATAGTGCTTTTCATGATAAGTCAGAACCTCTCCATGTTTGGATCCTCTGTGGTGGGGTTCGCCATCATCTGGTACATAACCATCGAGACCTCCAGCGGCATCTGGCTCATGTTCGCCACCCTTGCAAATATGGTGCCCCACCTGATCATCTCACTCTATAGCGGGGTGTGGGCCGACCGCTACCGCAAGAAGTACCTCATCATGCTCAGCGATGGGTTCATCGCTCTGGTCACCCTCATCCTGTTTGTCCTCTTCCGCCTTGGGTACCAGCATCTTGAACTCTTGCTGGTAGTCTCGGTCATACGATCGCTAGGCAGCGGTGTCCAAGGCCCTGCGGTAAGCGCCATCCTCCCCCAGCTGGTACCTCCTACGCATCTGACACGTATCCAAGGTATAAACCAGAGCATATCAGCTGTGCTGTACATGCTCGCCCCTGCGATGGGAGGGATGCTCCTCGGTCTTATGGACCTCTCCTGGACCTTCCTCCTTGATGTGCTTACCGCCACCATAGCCCTTGTCATATTCATCTTCATCAAAGTCGACTCCATAAAGCGGGCAAAAAGGGACATCCCCGTGGTGCATGCCATGTTTGAAGGGATGCGGTACACCTTTGGAAACCCAGTGCTGCGCACACTCATCATCTACTACTCGTTTGCCTTCTTTCTGCTCACCCCGGCTGCCATCCTGACCCCGTTGCTGGTGGAACGCACTTTTGGCCCTGAGGTCTGGCGCCTCACGGTCAATGAGGTCTCATGGACGATTGGGAACCTCATCGGAGGTATTCTGGTATCGCTGCGGGGGCACTTCAACGACAAGGTGAAGGCTATCGCCATCTCACTCATTGCCTTGGGCATAGGATTCGCCCTGTTGGGAATGGCCCCTTTCTTCTCCCTCTATCTCTTGATAATGACCCTTGTGGGTATCTTCATGCCGATCCTCACCACAGCAGAGACGGTCATGATCCAGAAGATAACCCCCTCGAACAAGATGGGCAGGGTCTTTTCCATAGTGCAGGTACTCTCAGGCAGCACCATCCCCTTGGGGATGCTCGTCTATGGCCCCCTGGCGGACATAGTCTCCATAGAGAGCCTGCTCATCGTATCAGGGGCCCTGATGGCCCTGGTGGGCATCCTCTATCAGAGGACCAACAAACGGATGAGGGAGCAGGGGGTGTGGAAGATATAAGCCTCCCTCAGAGTATCCGTCCAGCATGCAGCCCTCCTGGTCAATACACTCCCTTGGCCTTGTACTCTCAACCTCTTTCTTGCTACAGTCAAATTCCTATTGTAAAACTAGGAAGGAAGACCAATGAATTCACTCTCTGACAAAGAACAAGCAAAACTCTTCACTCCGAGCATACTGCTCTTTCTTGTGAGTCAGAACCTCTCCATCTTCGGGTCCTCTGTGGTTGCCTATTCCATCATCTGGTACGTGACGCTGCAGACCTCCAGCGGGACGTGGATGATGGGTATCACCATAGCTTCGATGGTCCCGCACCTTCTGATCTCCCTCTATAGCGGAGTCTGGGCAGACAGGCACAGCCGCAAGCTCCTGATAATGAAGAGCGACGGCTTCATAGCCCTTGCAACCCTTGTCCTGTTCATCCTCTTCAGGATGGGGTACCAGCACCTCGAGCTTCTTTTGGCAGTATCGGTGATACGCTCCCTGGGTTCGGGCATCCAGGGTCCTGCCGTCAATGCAATCTTTCCTCAGCTTGTGCCTAAGGAGCATCTGACCAGGATCCAGGGCATCAATCAGAGCGTCCGTTCTGTCCTGCTGCTGCTCTCCCCGGCAGTAGGGGGGGTGGTACTCTCGGTGATGAACATCTCCTGGGCATTTCTCCTTGATGTCGTTACCGCAGGCATTGCACTCCTGGTCTTTGCCTTCATCAAGGTCGAACAGATCAAACAGACCAGTGAAACCTTCTCTGTGCGCAATGAGATGGCTGAAGGCCTCTCCTATACCTTTGGCAACCCGGTGCTCAAGAGCCTCATCATCTACTATGCCGTCGCCTTCTTCCTGGTCACCCCGGCAGCTATCCTCACTCCCCTGCTGGTGGAACGCTCCTTCGGCCCTGAAATCTGGAAGCTGACGGCCAATGAGATAGCATGGACAGCAGGAAGCCTGCTTGGAGGAGTGTTCATTGCCCTCAAGGGGCAGTTCAAGGACAAGGTACACACCATAGCGCTGGCTTGGATCGGCTTTGGCATCGGCTTCACCCTGCTCGGAGTTGCCAAGCCGTTTCTTCTCTATCTGGTGGTTATGGGCTTTGTTGGCATCTTCATGCCGATCCTGGCGACTGCAGAGACTGTCCTGATCCAGGAGATGGTAGAGCCGGCCAAGATGGGAAGGGTCTTCTCCATCGTCGAGCTCATCTCCGGCTTCTCCCTTCCTCTGGGCATCCTTCTCTACGGACCCCTTGCCGATATAGTCTCCATTGAGAGTTTGCTCATCGTCTCCGGTCTCCTGCTGGTCCTGGTGGGCTTGAGCTATCAGAGGAGCAACCGTCGTTTGGTTGCCAAAACACTAGCAAGGGTAGATGGCATAGCGTGAAATGAACCCAAAAATCTCTCTTGGGTTTGTAATCGATCTAATCTCTAGCGTCAGGAGCTAACGCTAGCTTATGATTTCAGCTTTTATTCTGCACCACCAAACTTGCGTGCACCATACGCATAGCCATGACGTGCGTACTCCTGCCAAAATGCATCCCTCTGCTTGTCGGCAGGGGTGGGTGCAGAGAGTGCGGGCTGCAGTGCGGCCTTCCGGGTGCTTTGCCTATAATCGAGGTTGTTTGCCATCGCTTGGAAGGCACTCTTTCCCTTTGGGGAGTTGACCAGGATCAGGGAGACCCCCTTTTCATCCTCAAACTGGGGCAGCGTATCCTCAATACCCCAAAAATCCCCTATCGACATGTCTCCTGTTCGCTCGAAAGAGCAGAACGGGCACTCATAGCAGCAGGGGCGCAGGAAGGTGCCCTTGAGGAAAAGAGCGTAATAAGATGATTGAGAAGCATCAAGGAGGATGCCTTTCGAGCCAAAATCAAGATGCAGGAGCATGGCCCTCCACCCTTGGCTTTTGTCCCTGAAGGAACAGCCGAGGAGGCGCTTGCCCTCTTGCTCCTCTATGTTGGCGACATAGTCGCCGAACACTTTGGGCGAAGGAACCCCATAGCAGAGAAGATCGACCAGGAGCAGCTGCTCATACTCCCTGCCCAAATACCCCTTCAGCCCTGCAACCTGACAGGGGGTGCCGGTAAAGAGGACACGCCTGTCAGCTTTGAGGTCCTGCTCCACCTCCTTGTAACACTGCCCCAGGTCGCTTTGCACATACTTGGAGCCGCGAAGGCCATCGCGCTGGGCCTTGGATGTGCAACGCATGTGGCGCACCTTCATTGCCTCGTCATAGGCGGCGCCATAGAGGACACCCCCCTGTTCCAACAGATGGTCGGAGATGGCTGTGAAGGCCCCGCCTGAGGAGCTGCTCATCCTTATCCCGTCATCCCGGTGCTTGGCTGCAAGGACAAGGGTATCTTCCAAGGGCCTTGGGTATCCATCCCCAAGGTAGGGACATACCCCAAGACATAGGCCACACCCGGTGCAGGCTTCCTCATCAACGGCGGGATGGAGAAAGCCCTTGTCATCAGGGGAGAGGGTGATGCATCCTACAGGGCAGATATGCTCGCACGCAGTGCATCCGAAGCAGTGATCGCCGACTACTGAAATATTGTTCATCTTGGATCCTCAACTTTTATCAGGATAGGGTATGGCTGTTAGTACCCTTTCAGCTCTCTGGGTAGTAGCCGGAGAGCACCTTCTCCACAAAGATAGGAACCAGGTCAGGGTCAAACTGGGTGCCGCTACAGGAGTAGAGCTCTTCAATTGCCTCTTGAGGGGAGAGAGCCTGCTTGTAAGCCCTGTCGCTGGTCATCGCGACAAAGGAGTCTGCAATGGCTATCATCCTTGCAGGCTGCGGGATATCGGCTCCCTTGAGCTTTTGAGGATACCCTGTCCCGTCCCACCTCTCATGGTGGTAGAGCACATACTCGGCAAAGGGAGCATACTCCCCGACTGAGCGCAAGATCGTATACCCTATCTCAGGATGGCGTTTCAGTTCGAGCCATTGGCCTTGGGTAAGGTTCTCCTTTTGTGAGAGAATGGTCTCATCGATCGCAATCTTTCCCAGGTCGTGCAGGCTCGCACCCCGTTCTATCTGCCAGACCTCTTCCTTGGAGAAGCCCATCGCCTGGGCGAAGAGCTTGCTCATCTCGCCTACCTTGATGCTGTGCTCCTTCTCCCACTGGTTCAATTCAAACTGCTTGACCAGGAGGGTGTCGATGGCATGCTTCTTGAATGCTGAGCTTTTGGAGAGTTTTTCGCTATACATGCCGTCTTCAGCAAGCTTGAACGTCTCCTCAAAGGTCATCGGATCCTCTTGCTTGACGGCATAGCCGAAGGAGACCGAAACTGACAGCCCCCTGATCTCCTCCTTCATGAGGGCATCATTGAGGCGGCCGACGATTATCTTGGCATTGCGGGCATCGGTTCTGGGAAGCAGGAGGATGAACTCATCCCCTCCGATCCTGGTGATGATGTCCTCTTCCCTGCATGTCTTGCGAAATACCGATGCAACCCTCTTGAGCAGCTGGTCCCCGGCATCGTGGCCGAAGGCGTCATTGGTAAGCTTTAGGCCGTTCACGTCTCCCAAGACCAGGGTAAGGGGATAGTAGGGGTCGCTGTCCACCGCCTGCTTGATCTGGTCGTAGTAGCGGCGGTTGTATAGCCCTGTGAGGGCATCACGATAGCTTAGTTGCAATATCTTATCCTGTTCCTTTTTCTTCTCGGTGCTGTCGCGGAAGACCAGTACAACACCCTTGATGGCTTTCGTCCTATCCATGATGGGGGATGCACTGTCGTCGATGTAGCGTTCAACGCCGTCACGTGCGATGAGGATGGTATCGTTGAACAGGTTGACCGTATTTCCCTGTTTCAACACTCTGCTGACAGGGTCAGGGCACTTGGCCCGTTCCGGCCCGCAGACAATCTTGAATACCTCGGTGAAGGGCCTTCCCTTGGCTTCGTCGGCTCGCCAGCCGGTAAGTTCTTCGGCAACCTTGTTCATGAAGAGGACCTTCGCCGCCCCATCGGTTGAGATGACACCGTCACCGACGGAGAGCAAGGTGGTCTCAAACAGTTCCTTCTCGTAGAATACCTGCTGTTCCAGGGCTTTTCGCTCGGTGATGTCATCCAGGATGATGGCAAACTGGTTAGGGTAGGAGCGGTAGGTGGAAGCAAAGAAATACTTGTCCAGTGTCTTGTTATAGGCTTCATAGGATGTGGGTTTTCCTGTACGGGCGACCTCGCAGTTCCATTCGATCCAATAGTCCTCCACCTCAGGCATGACAGAGCGCAATGTCCTGCCCACGAGGTAACCTTGTGGAACATTCATGTAGTGATCGAAGCTGGGGTTTGTCTTCAGGAAGAGCACATCGGAGGCTTTGCCCTCCTCATCGAGGAGGACTTCACAGTGTGCAAGGCCTTGGATCATGGAATCGATGAGCAGGAGGCTGTCCTTCTCACTTTTCTCCAATGCAAACTGGGCTATCTTGCGGTCGTTGATATCCTTATGGGTTCCAGCCACCAAAAGCGGCTTTCTCTTCTCATTCCAGGAGATGACCTTTCCTTGGTCATGGATCCAGAGCCAGGAGCCGTCCTTGCACCGCAGGCGGACATCAAAGGCATAGTCCTTCCTCGCACCTGTAAATACTTCTTGCGTCATTTGGTTTGCGTGGAGATAGTCGTCAGGATGGATCTTTTCGTCCCATGTACCGAAGGAGATGGGCTGGAGTTCAGCGAGGGTGTAGCCTAGCATCTCCGCCCACTTTTCGTTGACCGAAAGTGTGTTCTTCTGCACCTGCCACTCCCAGGTGCCTACATTGGCCCCTTCGATGACATTGCTATACCGGTCCCGGCTGTCCTTCAACTGTTTCTGGTAGGCTTCCTGCTCCTTGCGGTAGGCTGAGATCTTCAACACAGCCAAAAGGCCGGTGATGAAGACTACCAGCAGGATGATCAGGGGCCCTACAACGGTAAGGATGGTGTCGTAGCCGTACCAGCTCTCCATGGTCATTTGTTGTTGTGAAAGCTGTTGTTGGGCACTTTGCTCGATGCTGTCCAGGATGGCTCGCTGGTCGGCCATGTACGCCTCTGACAGCGTGAACTTCTCCATGAACTGGATGCCCTGTACAAACTCCTCGGGAGAGGTTTCCACCAGGGAGCGCATCTGAAGCATCGGGATGATGATCTTTTCATGCATGGCAAGAAATATCTGCATGAGCTTTGCAAGCCTCTGCTGCTGTCCTTCATTGTCCTTTGTCAGGGATGAGAGGGAGCTGTGGTGTTGCACAAAAGAGGTGATTTGTGTATCGATGGCAAGCAGTTCATCTTCCTCTCCTGTCAAGAGGAAGGCTCGTTCATGCAGGAGAATATTCTGGTAGGCAAGGTTCAATGAAGCTGACTCATGCAGTATCTGATGAGTCTGGTCGACGAGGCGGCTGACCTCTAACGCTTTGTTGTGCAAGGTGACCTTGAAGGTCCCTATGCTCAACATCGTGAGTGCTATGATGATGAAACCCACGATAAAGCGGCGTACTAAGCTTCCTTTGTTTTTGATGGTGCTCCTTCCTTGGTACTGTCCTCCATACTACCTTTCCCTAGACTTCATAACAAGAGGATTAGTTTTCATTTAAAGAATAAAGGATGGGAAAGGAGCTAATCCAAAGGAAGAGGAGAGATAAATCCTAAGGACACTAGCAATATAAATTATCAATAAGTACTTGCTATTATTAAATAGTCATGCTATACTGGCCCTATTACAACAACAAACTACACCATGTAAGGAGATACACAATGGAAGAACTAAAAACCAACCCAAGCTTGCCCCTGATCGGAGACAAGGCACCATCTTTTCACGCAGTGACCACCCAAGGCGATATCAATTTTCCCGAAGACTATGCAGGAAAATGGGTGATTCTGTTTTCACACCCCGCTGACTTTACCCCAGTATGTACCACTGAGTTTATGACCTTCGCCTCCATGGCTGATGAGTTCAAGGCGTTGAACACCGAACTAGTCGGACTCTCCATCGACTCCCTCTATGCCCACATCGCATGGCTGAGGAAAATCCAGGAGCTTGAATGGAATGGCATGAAAAACATCGAGGTCAAGTTCCCCCTCATCGAGGACATCAAGATGGATGTATCACGCAAGTATGGCATGGTGCAGTCACAGTCCTCCACCCAAGCTGTCAGGGCCGTCTTTATTATTGACCCAGAGGGTATTGTAAGGACCATCCTGTTCTACCCTGCATCAACCGGACGCAACTTCGACGAGATCAAGCGCGTAGTGCTTGCCCTGCAGAAGGCAGACAAGGATCATGTTGCCACCCCTGCCAACTGGATGCCCGGTGATGATGTCATCGTACCCACCGCCGGTTCCTGTGGAACTGCCAAGGAGCGCATGGAAAGCACTGATGAAGATCAGTACTGCCTGGACTGGTTCCTCTGCTTCAAGAAAGAGAAGAAGAGCTAACACCAAAAAAGGACAGATGCTAGTGCCTGTCAGCATATGCTGGCAGGCACTAGTACTACAGTTACTCTGGGATACAAACAATCACAAGCAAAGCAGATGATTGGACAAGGAAAGGGAGCGCCAGCGCTCCCTTTCCTTGGTCCTTTCCTACTTGTTTTTTTCTTTCTTGAATCGCTTTGGTTTCCTTGCTGAACGTATGTGCAATGGTAAACCCTCTATATGAAGCATAAAGAGAATGCACCTTCTTATTGCTCAGAGATACTCATCACTTGTGATAGGTGATGGCATCAACAGGGCAGGCCTCGGCACAGGCCCTACAGACCAGACAATCATTCTTAGTGATGCTGTATTTCTTCCCATCCTTGGTTATCGCCACAGCAGGGCAGGCCTTCATGCACTTGCCGCACCCGATGCACTTCTCTTCGTTGATCTTCATCCCATACCTGGCCTTGCGGCTGGGCAGTGATAGGATGCTTCCATAGGGACAGAGGTAGCGGTGCCAGAGCTCTTCAGGGAAGAAGAGCGTCAGGACAAAGCCCAAGCCAACCGAGATGGGCAGGACAGGGAGTTTTTTCCCTGTCTTGAGGGTAAAGGCAAGAAGGCCCAGGAACACAAGGAGCATCACTATCCTTACCCAGGTCTTCTTCAGGAAGGCGGGCACCTTGAAACTCTTGATGTGCAGCTTCTTCTTTGCCCAGGTCACCGGCTTCAGCACTGTGTTTATCGGACAGAGCCAGCCACAGTAGAACCTGGAGAAAATCAGGGATGCCAGGGCGGATAGGACAAAGATGATCATCCATATCTGGATCTTCCCCATGACTGCCAGCACTACAAAGAGGGCTAGGAACAGGACTTGGATGCTTCGTTGTGTTACTTTCTTCACGCTAGTGATTCCTTATACTTGCGCGGGTGCGGGGCCTTGATGATGAAGAACTCACCGAGCTCGTCATGCGTATTGCTTATGTTCATCTTGGTATGGAAGGGAACATGTACAATGGATCCATGTTTGTGGTGGTTTGCTTCCTGGTCATCGAATATGAAGGTTATGGTCCCCTGCACTACGATGAGGTAGACATTCGAGTCGCTGTAGTGGATGGGAACGGTGTCCCCTTTCTCCAAGGCGATATGGTTGATCATGACTTCGTCATTTCCGACGAGCTGCTCGATGACCTTCTTCTGAGGTATGGTGAAGGGATAAATCTTTTCTAACATGCAGAGCCTCCTACGGCAGTGGTATTTGTAGTATACTCTCTTACATAATCGTAGAGAGTTACTTATGTAACACTTTGGAGTATCTATGCAGGCTAATCAATACCAGCGCCTTACGGAACTTCCCCTTTTCTCCTCTTTTTCCCCCACGGAGTTGGAACGCTTGTTCGCACAGCAACCCTTTAACATAAAAAGCTATACAAGCAACCAGATGATCGCAATTTCAGGGGAGACGTGCACCACGTTGGACATCCTCTTGCAAGGAAGTGTCTCCTTGCAGAGCCTTGATGAGGAGGGACGCCTCTTCAAGGCCCAGGTATTGGAACGCGGTGATATCTACGGGGCTACTTTGCTGTTCGGCTCTTCCAACAGGTTTCCCATGACCGTTGTCTCGGAAGGGGCCTCGGAGGTCCTGCACCTGGGCAAAGCCCTGGTGCTCTTCCTCTGCAAGGAGAATAGCCGCTTTACTGAAAACCTCCTGCAGATAGTCTCTGACAAGGCTCATTCTCTTTCTACCGCCCTTACCAACCTGAGTTCAAGGACACTGAAGGAGAACCTGCTGTGCTACCTTAAGGATGAGGCGATACGCCAGGGCAGTCGGACCCTAAAGCTGAGCATAACCAAAAAGGAGCTGGCACACCGCCTCGGGGTGGAGAGGACTTCCCTGAGCAGGGCCTTGGCCTTGCTCAGGGATGAGAAGGTGCTCATGTTTGCCAGGGACCAGATAACGCTGTTGGAAGAGGAATGAAGTTTGCCTGTTTCCCTGTTTTTTAGTATATGAATACATACAGAGAAAGGAGAAGGACCATGCGTATACGAAAGATGCTGATCACAGTGTGTACTCTATTGTTTGTGAGCGGGGCCCTGTTGGTAGCAGCCCCCACTGCAGAGAGACTATACCAGGATATGGAGAGCCTGGACTACCAGAGCCAAAGCCTTGAGAGCATCAAGGGCTCCTATGACAGGTTCGATGATGCGCTTTCTCGTGATGCCCACCTAGCGCGCAAGGATATGTTTGAGGCGAAGGGAAAAGGGGATCTTCCTTCCTTCCGCGAGGCATATGCAAGGCTTGAGAAGCTCAAGACCTTCAGGATGAAGGGCGAGGAGAGCAACCTCCTGCTTGGACGCATCATGGCAGAGTCAGAGCCTGAGAGAGGCGAGTACGCCTCCTGGCTTTACCAGAGAAGCGACTCCTACAATCCTGTGCTCACTCTGGACTTTTCCGCCCAAGGGGAGAACTTCCGCTACAGCTATCGCCAGCAGATACAGATGGAGCCTCTAGCAGAGGTGGTCCTGCCGGACTACACCCAGATGCGTTCAAACAGCAGTCAGATTGGAATTCTCAAAGGGTGGGGCCTTACCCCAGAGGAACTGACTTACAAGGCAGGTGAGACCATACCCATGCCCTATACCAGCCAGACCTTGTATGCCATATGGGGTAGTGGAGTCAGGTTTGTTGACGGGACAAGAGAGACCTTGTATGAGGACGTGGAGGCGGGTAGTGAGGTAGTGGTTCCCACCCCCTCAACTACTGATGCCTCGGCTATCTTTGCCGGCTGGTATGACAGGGGGACCAATACGCTCCTTATCGACAGGGAGATCTATACCGTAGTAGGCAAGGGTGCCCTGTTCGAGCCTTTGTGGAAGAGCGTGCAGATCCCGGCTGTTGAGCCCTTGTCCTATCCAAAGGAGGCCCTACCCAAGCGTACCCAGCTCGCTATGGGGTTTTTGATGCACAATACGGGCAACCTTGATCTCAAGGGCATGGAGGCAACACTGCACACAGTGAGCCCATACGTAACAATGCTTGTTGACAGACTGGCCCTAGGTCAGCTCTCAGCAAACAGGTATGCAACCAACAACAGCAGGTTTGCCACAACAGGCCCCCTGGCAATACGCAGTGGCTACAATACCTTCAGGTTTGTGATAGCTGATGACGCGCCTTCTGGCAGTGTCATAGAGTTCACCCTTACCATCACTGATGGCCAAGGGGACAGTTGGTCCCTGCCTGTGGAATTCAAGGTGGAATAAGACAGAGGCTGTGCATAAGCACGTATGAAAATACAAGATGTTGAACTACACAGGGACGAGGGCTCCACAATAGAGTGGAGCCCTCGTCCCTGTCTAGCCTTGTGATATTGCTTCTCCTATCAGCAGACTGTCAGACTGACCACACCTGTTTCCCCAAAATAACAATCAGATAACGATCGTATGTATCTCAGTATTGCTCTGCAATATAGACTCCATGCATGCCTGCCTCAGTGCTCATGCCCATGGGAACCTGGACAAAAGGACCCTCCAGTAGCGTTGCAAAAGGTGAGTTGGGGATGACTCGTAGTTTTTTTACCTGGTAGCTGTCTAAGAGCGATACAAGCTTTATTGCAGCTTCTTTTTCCATGGCCATCGCCTCCACAGCTACTCCGTCCTTGATGAAGGCATAGGCACCTTGGACTGAGGCCAGCTGATATCCATCCAGAAGGAAGTTCCAACCCAGCTCGTCACGCATCAGGGCTCCCGCTTCTTTGGTCGCCTCCCGATAGATCAGGTCGAGAGCGGAGGATGGGAGGCTCTGTTCATGTAGAGATGCTGAGAGTTGGTTCTTCTCCTTGCTTTGTCCATTTTGGGGAATACGGTACTCCTCCATGGTGGAGGTGGTAATATAGCCGTTTGCCTCATAGAAGGGCCTGACAGCAGGGAAGAGCGTGATGGGGTGCCTTGTTGTCTCTTTCGTGTAGGCCAGAAGATCGCCCATGATGCCCTGCTTGCGATGGGATGCATAGGTGGCTGCCCCTACAATGAAGGCGCAATCTTTTTCATTGCTGTCTTGCATGTAGGTCGAAGGCAGGGCATGCAGGGCGCTGACTATCGCCCCATCCTTACGGGCTACAACGATGTGTTCGGGCAAGAAGCGCTGGTTGAAGAAGTGTTCGAGGAAAGCCGGCTCCTCCTGGAACACTATCGACCAGAGCATTTTCAACTCCTCAAAGTCTTTCTTAGTTGCCCGCTCTATCTTCATCACTGCCTCGTTATACGGAACTTCTCGACCATAAGGTCGGGCTTGTAGGAGAGCTTGGCCTTCCTCAGGCCTTCGACCCCTGCATCCTCCTGGCGGTTGATGTACTGCACATCAGAGAGGTACATCGAGCAGAAGAGCTGGTTGATGAC
>CAZGOK010000026.1:0-15694 GCA_964527665.1 uncultured Sphaerochaeta sp. | reverse complement strand
GTCTTCGTACTCTTTGTGTAGGTTCTCTTGCCAATCCAAGAGAGTTCAGTGAAGAGGCGTATGGGCTTGTTGGCAAGCCACCAGGAGCCTTCCATAGTGATGACGATCTGGTCTGTCATTATATCACCAGAGGGTGAGGGTCCGTTGATGTTGGAGGTTCCTGCATTGGAAAAGGTGTCGTCTGGTTTTCTATGATGGGGCCCGAAGAGGGTCACCTCTCCCTGCCTATGGACAATGGCATTGAGTGCATAGCGAGCCTTTCCGGGGATGAGGTAGACCAACTCTGCTGACAAGGCGATGCTGTCCGACCCCCACTTGTAGCCAAGATAGTCAAAGGCCATGGGGTTGCTGTTGTTCTTCAAACCCCTGACAACGAGGAAGTCTACTTTGTCCCTTCTGTAGAGTGAGGGGTCGGTGGCAACGAACTCAAGGTTCGAGGTGAAAAACCCTCCCTTTGTTCCTATCGAGTGGGTCACCCCTACCAGATAGCCAAAGGCATTGGCTTCCGAGTCGCTTTCATTGGGCAGCTGGTACTGGTCGAGGGCGAGCTGGGAGTAGAGGGAGAGCCCGGGGGCGAGGGCAATGTGCAGTTCCAGACCTGCCAGGGCATTGAAGTTTTCTGCGTTGTAGATGTTGTGATAGATGAAGGTGGGGTCGATGTATCCAAGGTGGAAGTTTTCTCCGCTGAACATGACATTTTCTGAGATGGCCAGGCGTAGCCAAGAGAGTGGTTGAGTCTCTAGGCGATGGCCCATGAAAACTCTCTGTTTGTCACTTTGCAAGGGGTTGGGCAAGAAGAGATAGAGCAACTGCAACTTGATCTCTTCGCTGAAAAAACTGATGTTGAGGTTGTTATGGGAATCAATATGGCTGCCTATGATCAGGTTGCCGCTCTGGCCGACCCCCCAGCTTACCGGACCTTTTCCCAGCGAGAGGTTCCACCAGGGGCCTCCCAGTGTCATCTGGGTATGGCGTGGCCAGTTGGTCTGGAACTCCTTGCTTGTGGTCATGATATTGGTGTTGAAGCCCATCTGGTAGAGCTGTGCCCGAGTCAGGTACTCCGGGCCGGTGCTGTTTGCCTCTATGATGGCCCCTAAGCCCGGTGTACTTGCAAAACCCTTGGTATCATCACCGGGCTTTCTAGGGGAAGGGCCCACCTCCAC
Organism: uncultured Sphaerochaeta sp.; assembly: GCA_964527665.1. Lineage (GTDB taxonomy): Bacteria > Spirochaetota > Spirochaetia > Sphaerochaetales > Sphaerochaetaceae > Sphaerochaeta. The sequence goes on along the minus strand of CAZGOK010000026.1, from coordinate 14,531 downwards.
ATGGGTGGCGAAGTAGAGGGTTGTGTTCCACTGCAGTTCCATACGGAAGTCCAGCATGGGAAGACGCCTGTCCGCGTTGTATGACCAGTCTGTGGGGATGATGAACTGTGAGGTGTTCATGTGGGAGTAGGCTTCCAGGGCAACTGTGGTGGAGAATCTGTGGGAGAGGCCGTTGCTGTCCTGTTTGAGCAGGGTTGTCTCCAAGCGGGATAGGGCTTGCTGTTTAAGCTTTGCTGTAGGTCCCCCATCAGGGATGAGTGAGAGGATGAGGGCCGCCTCTTCTGTGCTCCAAGGCCTTGCCCCAGAAGGCAGTGCCAAAGCATGCAGACGGTACAGGATGTCTGTCTCCTCATAGAGGGGGGAGTGTATGTTGATGGTCTTAGGCGAGTATGCGCTGCTGTACAGGGGTGTGGCGAATAGTATTATAAGTATGAGAGAGAGGAAAATTAACCGTTTGTTCATGGCTGGTGGGTAATCCTTGTAGGCTCAGGCTTTTCTCAAGTGTACCCTGCCTTTCCGGCTCTGGGAAGGATGTTGCGCTATTTTCGTGGTTGTCTGTGCATGGTTGTTCAGGACAACAGCTGAACAGCGTGCTTGATGGTCAGGGGTGTTTTCTTCCCTGTTATCTGGTTGAAGACAACCAGGCTTGATTCTGCTTTCTTGAGCAGGTGCTCCTGGGTATGGAAGCGGCGATGGCAGTTCGGACAGAGGCAGAGCATGTTTTCCAACAGGTCTGATCCCCCCTGTGAGAGCGGGAGTATGTGGTGTACGTCGGCATTGAGGTGTTTCCACTGCTCTTTCTTGGAAAGGGTCTGTACCCACCTCGGTCGATAGATCCTGGTGTGGCAGACTTGGCAGTAGAAGTCATACCTGCATTTGAGCGCTACTTTGAGGGCGGGGCTGCTTACGTAGTATCGGTTTGTCCCATATCTGAACTCCTGGCTTGAGGCGGGCAAAAGGTCCAGGCGCCTTTCTATCTGAAAGGGGTCGTCCACTCCCTTGAGGTACTGGCTTACCCAGTAGCTTGCATCCAGCTCTGCCACCCCATACTCAGCTTCAAAGGGTTCTTCATATATGCCCTCCTTGTCCATAAGGTAGGAGTAGATGAGCAGGTATGCCTCTTCGGTGGTGTAGGGTCTGAGGATGGTCAGGGCATCATCAAGGGAGATTCCTGCAAAGAAGTGCTTATGGCTGTCCACAAGCCCCAGGAAGTGGAGGATGCTCATCGACTGGAAGCCTCGGGAGTAGGCAGGGTCGAGCCCGAGTATCTCCCTGTCCAGTGCCCTATGGCTAAGACCTTCAAAGAGATAACTGTAGACCACCTCCCGGTGATCATCTATGGAGTACTGGTTGAACTCCCTTCCCCTGCCAGCTTGCTGGAGGGGAGGAAAGGGTGGAAGATTCTCCGTTTCTCTCATACGCTCATTCTAACCGCTCTCATCGGTGAAAACAAGCAAAGTTTGTACTTACAGCTGCTAACGGTAAGGCTGAAATTTTCTATTCTTCGGTGTAGAAAAGCTTCCCCGGTTGTACAAAGGCACGCTTTTTGGCAATGATCAGGTAGGAGACAAAGGATGCACTCATGTAGAACGCCGATATGCCTACCGCTGCCCAGAAGAGCATCGGGTTGTTGCTCATGATGCTGAAGGCAGGCAGGTTTACGCTCATGATGAAGGGAATCGCCAGAACAAATACAATGCCCAGTGCATACAGGTAGTCAGTTGCCACCGGTGTTTCAAATTCCTTGTCAACCACTCTGAGAAGGGCAAGACCTGTAGGAAGGGTCCCTGTTGCTGTTCCGTAAATGACCAGCATCCTGTAGAACTGATGGTCATCATAGATGCGTGAGCAGTACCAGGGAAGCACCACCAAGGTCAGCAGCGCCCCTAGGATGACCAGGGCCAGGATTGGGAGCCAGTACCCTTGCACCACGACCAGGGAGATGGCACCAAGGGATGCTGCCACTGTCAGGTCCACTGACAGGCCGCTGATGCGGTTGCACGTTGCCGTGTCGATGGTCGTCTCTACCTTGAAGAGGCGCATCAGCATCTTTACACCGAGGGCACAGAATGAACTGAATATGAAGTTGATGCCCCACAGGCTGTCACCCAGATCGGACCCAAGGGGGCCTATCAGGGCCAAAAGCCTTGTCAGGGCGGTGAGGAAGACCCAGCTGATGAGGTATGTGCCCATGACCAGGGCTATATGGTAGGTCAGTGAATCAATGGACTCCCCATCGGTGGTGAGATACGACCCTATCGGTCTTTTTTCAGTTTCCCTGCTGAAAAAGCCCGTGCGGACACTCGCCTTGTCGATCTTCTGCCGATATTCCTTGGCGATCCAGCCCCTTTTGATGCCCTGGTGTATGAGCATGACACCTCCGAAGCTGCCAATGAGGAATCCTATGGCAGCAAGGGTGAGGCCGACAGAGGAAGCCCCTGGGAAGCCCATCTTCTCCCAGGTCACTCCTATCGAATATGCCTGACCTGGTCCCAGCTCAAATGCAAGGGGCAGTGAGTACCCTATGGCAGGTGATAGGGTGGGGCTTACCGTTGCTATGAGAAGCGCTGCGACAAGCAATCCGAAGAACGCTTGCAGCCCGTATTGTGCCATGACTGCAGTCACGTTTGCTGCGATGGCGCGGCTGCCTTTCTCTCTTTTTCGGTTCTCAGGTATGACACGCAGCATCATGGCGATAAAGGAGATGTTCAGCAGGTGATAGACAATCTCCCCGAGGAAATCGCTTTTAAGGCCGAGCTTTGGTGCAAGGAAGTTGTAGAACACCAGCAACAAGATCCCTGCGACGATAGGGGCGGGGATGAGGTAGCGCTGGAAGAAACGGATTCTTGCCCTGGCAAGGGAGGCTATCAGCAGGGCAACCGACATGATGCCGATATGTATGATGTAATTCCAATTCATAGGGTTTCCTTTTTTTCTTTTTGTGCGTAGGCATGCATGTGGAACAGTTCGACATACTTGAGGCTTGAGCTGTTTTTTTCAATCCGTATCCTGTATAGCTTTTCATCATGGTAGAACTCTATGGTGTTCTTGGCATTGATGATCATCGATTGCATGTGGGAAAAGGAGAACAGGGAGAACAGAACAGGGTTGGTCCCTACCACCAGCATGCCTTCACCTGTCATGGAGAGGGAGAACTCCTTACTCAGCGTCAGAAGCTTTCCATCCTCACCCCTTTGGAAGAGCACCCCCTTGTCGGGAGGAAATATGGGCGAGCCAAAACTGGTGTCTTGCATGTGGGTGAGCAGTTGACCTGCCTCCCAGTCATGCCACTGGGGGACATCGGTGAAAGGGTTGTCCCCCTGCAGGGTAGTGAGCTGGTCGTACGCATCCAAGCGGGCTGTCATGGAGCATTTTGTGCACGTTATAAGGTCTTTTTTTGTCTCCAAGGTGCTGAAGGATCCGCACCCTGGACAGAGGTAGAGGACACGTTGCAACCCCTGTGCCTGGGCTTTTCCCTTGAACGGGGTGCGGTTCTTCCTCTGCCACGAGCTAAAGGAAAAAGAGAGGTTCTTCACAAGGTAGGTATACAGCTCCCCTTTGGTCATGGTGGCGATGGCCTCCTTGGAGAGGGGGGGCAATACGCGGATTATGGGTGAGCCAACTCTTTTTTTGTCAGCCCAACGGGGTTTTGTAGCGTAGATTCCCTCAAGGTTGACGATGATAAGGGGGACTTTCAGTATCTTGATGAGCTTTGCCGTAGATTCGTCAAAGCCGACACTCTCACCGTCCCACGTCCTGGTCCCCTCGGGAAAAAGACCTACGTTCTCCCCTCGCTTGAGTGCCTCGCTGATGGTTCGTATGGTGTGCAGGTCACTGCGCCCCTGCTGCTTGGAAATTCCTCCGACCCATCCTCCAAGCAGTGTCTTCAGTCCGTAGAGCTTGAATAGGTATGCCCCTGCAACCCACCTGATATGCACCTTGGCAGCTGCTGAGACAAAGAAAGGGTCATAGACCTGGCTGTGATTACCCAGGATGAGGAAAGGTTCTTGCATGGCGGAAAGAATCTCCATCCCTTCAGAGCTGATGTTGTTGGACCACAGGAGGTAGCGACCGTAGGTTGGACGGGCAAGCCGTATGAACAATGGGGTTTTTGACACTCTGTTTCTCCCTGTAAAATATATCATAGCAAAGCGGTGATGTCCATAAATAGTGAAGTTGCGATAATCTGTCATATGACCTAATTGACGGATCCATATCTGGATGATACAGTTTACCCAGTTAAATAGTAAGATATACCCTTGCATAGGGGTTTTCTCCATTGTAGCCCCTGTGCATCCGTAATGAGAATGCCGTCATCCTTGCTCTTCCCTTCAGAGGGTCGGGCTATTTTCTCTTTTGAAACAAGGAGTTTATATGAAAAAAACTTTGTTGGGCCTGTTGGCCGTGATGCTCTCACTCTCTTCTCTCTTTTCCTCTGGGGCAGGGGAGCTTTTTTCCTCGGGAAGCGCAGAGCAGATCATCTCTACGCTTATGTTTGGCGGTTCATGGGCTGGGGAGACCTCCCCCTTGTTCCTGGCTGCCCAGGAGAACAAGGACCCTGAAGTCCTGCGCTCGCTCATCGCCCTTGGGCATGACCCTTTTGAGCGGGGAGAGGATGGCAGGACGCTCCTGATGGCTGCGGCAAAGAACAATCCCAGCTCTGAGGTCATCAAGGCCCTGCTGGATGCAGGCCTGGGCATTGATGACACTGACAAGTTCGGATGGACTGCCCTCTACTTTGCCCTACGCTACAACGACAGCTTGGAGGTGACCGAAGCCCTGCTTGATGGGGGGGCGTCCTTCATGCTGCGCGATGATCTGCTCTTCTCACCACTAGGGGTCGCCTTGCAGTACGGCAAAGGTGTGGATAAGATCAGGATTCTCGTTGAGAAGGGTGCTGACATAGAGGAGCGTGATGACGATGACCGAACGCTTCTGATGATCGCCTCTTCTGAGATGGACGACGCTACTGTCATAAAAGGACTTGTAGATCTGGGTGCTGACCTTGGGGCTACAGACTATATGGGTTGGACTGCCCTGGTGCACGCCGCTAGGTACAATCAAAATCCCCAGATCACCAAAGCCCTGCTCGCATCAGGTGCTGACCCGCTTGCGCGTTCCTACATTGATTGGTCCGCCCTGCCGTATGCCCTCAGCTACAACCCTAGCTTTGAGGTGGTGAAACTGCTGTTGGAGGCGACCGAGTACCCACGTGATGAACCCAGTCCCCTGATATACGCCGCATCCAATGCCAAGTATCCAGAATTGATCGATGCCTTGCTTGCGTATGGCTTTGACCTCGATGCAAAGGACTCCTTCGGGTGGTCACCCTTGCTTTATGCCGTCAGCAACAATAGTAATGTAGAGGTGGTGAGGACCCTTCTTGGCTATGGGCCATCCCATGATGCAAGTGAGTACAGCGGCCTTACCCCCCTGATGTATGCAGCGGCAAATACCAAAAATCCAGATATCATTACGCTCTTGGTCGAAGAGGGTGAAGATCTCTTCCTGTATGATGATGACAACTGGAACGCACTGTTGCATGCAGTGACCAGCAATAAGGATACAGCTGTAGCCGACCGGCTCATCTCCTTAGGTGCCACCTTTGATGAGGGACGGCATGAGGGGCTTGGATTGCTGCACTTCGCCGCATCAAAGGCCCAGGACCCTTCGATGATCAGGTTCTTGCTGGAAAAGGGTGAGGATCCCAACAAGCAGGAGGATTATGGGTGGACCCCTCTGATGTTCGCTGTTGCGGACAACCCCGCCTACAGTGTGTACACCGCCTTGATGGAGGGCGGGGGAACGCGCTTTGAGGATGGCAGGAGAACCCCCCTTATCCTGGCTGCGCAGACCAATTCCGAGCCTTCCATTGCCCGAGGGCTTCTGCAGGATGGCGCAGACCTGTTTGCCGTCGATGAAAAGGGGCTCAGTGCCCTCGATTATGCTCTCATATACAACAACGAACCTGTTGCCGAGCTGCTGGTGGAGTGGGGAGCCGATATCAATGCCAGGAACAGCTCAGGGTATACACCGCTTCTCTATCTTTTGGAGTACGCCGATTCCCCTGATGATCTGAACTTTGCCCTTGAACTTGGCGCTGATGTAAAGGCTCGGACCAATGAGGGGTTCACCTCCCTTATGCTCGCTGCTACAAACCAGCTTCCGCTTTCGTTCTTTACCCTGCTTCTAGAGAGGGGGGCCAATCTCAAGACGCGTGATACACACGGCAGGACAGCTCTGATGCACGCCCTGGAACATGCCAATGACTATGAGGTTGTCGCCTACCTGATCGATGAGGGATCGTCGCTGAGTGCTGAGGATGAAAATGGCAAGACCCCTGTTAGCTATGCGGCCATCTACGCCGAGGAGCCTGCGATAATAGACCTGCTCCTTGATGCCGGAGCAGAGGGATGGAGCAGTGATTATGATGGGATGCTGCCCTTTGAATATGCCAAGGAGAACCCCTTCATCGCATACACAGAGCAGTACTGGAGGCTCAATGACGAGCGGTTCAGCGACTGGGACTGGTAGTGGTCATGAAGGGGCGATGAGCTACTGAGTAGGATACTAGTCCATTGGACCCCCAAGGAGATTCCTTTGGGGTCCAATGATGACTTTCAGGTGTTGTATTGTAGGAGCCGACAGATTTCTGTTCGGATCCTCTGCTCTGATGAGGGGTCAGCCCATTTTTTCTGTGCTTGTCGGGGTGTTCACCGAGTGGGGGTTGAATCTACATCCCAGTTTTGGGGATACGTTAGAAGGGAGACCAGTACAGAAGATATTCTTCTCTCTCACCAAAAAGCCCCTTTATGAAAGGCGCTGGTGCAGGTGGGCTCTTGGGATTGTAGCTGGTCAATACTGCTCATATGCCCCGTCTCCCTGCTTTTTGGTGTTGTGGTTGCTGTTTCCTTGCTCCGTTCTCTGGTATCATCAGCAGAGAAATGCACATCAAGGAAGTAGTATGGCCAAACATGCAATCATTATCATAGGAACCGGTGCTATAGCACGCGTACATATCGAAGCTTACAAGAGTATGGGCGATTGTACGATCGTGGGTCTGTGCGACCTGTTTGTTGAGAAGGCGGAGAGCCTGATAGCTGAGATGGATCTGGTGGGAGCCATCGCATGCAAGGATTATAGGGAGGCACTTGCCTCCTCTGATGCTGACATCGTCTCAGTCTGTCTTCCTCCCGGTCTTCATGCACAGGTTGCCATAGATGCCCTCAATGCCGGCAAGCATGTGCTGGTGGAGAAGCCGATGGCAACCAGCTTGGAGGAGTGTGACCTGATGATCGAAGCGGCCAACAGGAGTGGGAAACTACTCTCCATCGTCTGCCAGAACAGGTTCAAGACTCCCATGATGAAGATGAAGCAGCTGCTAGACAGCTCGCATATAGGACCTGTCAGGTATGCCAATGTCAACTCCTACTGGTGGAGGGGGCAGAGCTACTACGACCTCTGGTGGAGGGGGACGTGGGAGAATGAGAGTGGGGGGTGCACCGCCGGCCATGCCACTCACCACATCGATCTGATGCAGTGGTTCCTGGGCATGCCCACAGAGGTCACTGCAGTCATTTCCAACATGGTGCATACCAACAGCGAGTGTGAGGATCTTTCGGTGGCAATCTTCCGCTATCCGGACAAGATGGCGCTTCTCACCGCAACCCTGCTGATGCATGGTGAAGAGCAGTCGATGGTCTTCACAGGCGATAAGGCTAAGGTAGCTATCCCCTGGTCGGTGCATGCCAACAAGGAGCTGGAGAACGGCTTCCCTGTTGAGGATACCGAGACGCTGGCTTCTGTACAGGCCTACTATGATTCTCTGGATGAACTTGACATTGAGGGACACCCAGCCCAACTCAGGAACTTTGTCCGTGCCATTGATGGACAAGAGAGCCTGTTGGTGACCGGAGAGGAGGGAAGGAAGACCATTGAGCTTATTATGGCGATCTACAAGTCCTCGGTTACCCAAGCTCCTGTCAAGCTTCCCTTGGCCAAGGATGATGTGTTCTACACGAAGGCTGGGCTAGTCTCTCAGATGCCCAAGTTCTTTGAGAAGAAACGGAGTGTTGAGAACTTCTCTACCGACAAGATTTCCCTTGGTAGGGATGTGGGGAAATGACTGATCTTCACTGGTTTGCCATATACAATCATTTGACTTTTGGGCGAGTACGTTTGAGTATGGATACATCCCAAGCAAAGAAGGATTCAATCGATGACCACTCTTGCTGACCAAAAGAAACTTCGCCTCAAGCAGAAAGACCTTGTTTTCAATGTGTTGCGCCTCTTTTCGGTGGAACTGGAGAAGAAACAGGTACCCTCCATCTGGGATGTTGCCCTTTCGAGTTCCCAGATCGTCGACTACCTGAAAGAGCGGTACAGCATCGACTACAAGACCGACTACTGGCTATGGACCCAGCTGAAGCGGTATGAGGAGGAGCTGGGCATGCCCCTGTTCAAGAAGCATAAGGGTACGGGTCCTGCCTTCATCATCTCCCTTGCTGCCCCCTATACCCATTTTCACCAGAAGAAACACCTCTACATTGCTGAGAAATTGAAGGCTGCCAATGCAGTCTATGACGAGATAGAGAACTGGGCACACCAGAACAAGAGAGAGGCTCCTGTAAAGGTTTTGCTCGGGGCCGGGGGGCTGTGCAACCATATAGCATCCATATTTGCCGAACATCTGGATTCGCTCTCCTATGCATTGGATATCTATACACATAACGTGGGCATCATCGAGCAGTTCGCCTCACTCCTACAGGCGGAGAGAGGTCTTGGCATTTATGTCCCTTCCGGAAAACTCGACCCCACCACCTATACCTTGCTGGAAAGACAGGACACTTTCTATGAGGATGTCCCGTTTGATTTTATCGTGCAAGGAACAAGTTTCGTGTACAGAGGAGACCTCTATATTGAATCAAAAGATGAGCTTCCAAGGAAAACAAGCATAGCCAAGAAGGCCAGGGGAACCAGGATACTGGCTTTGAGCATGCATGAGTTCACCGATGATGCTTCGCTGGTGGAGGACCTTACCCCCTATGCCACGCTGTTTGATTATGACCAGGTAGTTGTTCCCCGTTCAGGGACCTCCGACACCGAAGGCGGGCTTTCCAATGAGATCTTTCTCAGCTACGCCGAGCATCTGCACCCCCTGGTGTTGAACTGGAACTATGCCATCTATCAGATCAGGCAGCCTGTTCTTTAAGGTAACATCTCAAAATGAGGTGTTTTGTTAAAATGGTTCTTCTCTTGCCTTCTCCTTCTAAGGTGGTATCCTGTCCAGCAGGAGGACTATCATGAAAAGACATATTGCGATCTTGATAGTATTATCAGTTTCTGTCCTATTCGTTTTTGGTGCAGGCAGCTCAGAGCGTGCAGATAAAAAGGTAACACTCACCATTGCTGGACGGGATGGTGCGTATGGGGATTCCCTGCAGTGGGCTGCAGATGCATACCATGCACTTCATCCGGAGGTCTCTTTTGAAATCCTTAAGCTCTCAGGTTCAAGCTTGTTTGAAAAGAGCGTCATCGACATGAAAAGCAAGACAGGGACCTATGACCTGGTCCTTATTGACGATCCTAATGCACCACAGTTCCAGGAGGTCGGCTGGCTGGCCAACCTTGACGAGCTGTATGCAAAGAAAGGGCTTGCCGTCGATAACGACTTCATCAAGCCGGCGTTGAACCTTGGAAGGTTTCCTTATGGTGAGACCGGCACCCTCTACACCTTGCCGTTTGCAGGCAATGTTGAGCTCTTTGCCTACAGGACCGACCTGTTTGCAAAGTATGGCTTTGGCGAACTGACCACCTGGACAGAGTTGCTCAAGGCTATCAAGACAATTGATGCCAACGAAAGTGGGGTTGATGGGGTTGTCTTCAGAGGCTCCAAAGGGAACCCAATCGTCACCGGATTCTTGCCTATCTTCTGGGCATTTGGAGGAAAGGTACTTGATGAGCAGGGTAGGGTTGCGATCAACTCACCTGAGGGCCTTGCTGCCATGAAGTATTTCTTGGAACTGAGCAAGTACGCCCCTGAAGGGGTTACGATGTACCAGTCTGCCCAGGTGCGCGATGCCCTCTATGCAGGAACTGCTGCTGTTGTTCCTGAGGTATGGCCCGGTTGGATCGGAAATTTGGAAAATGAGAAGGAATCTATGGTGGTTGGCAAGGTCAAAGTGACCAAGCATCCCTCAGAGGTGCAGAAATCCTCTCCCATGATAGGTGCCTGGCTGGTAGCCATCCCCGAGTCTTCAAGGCAGCATGAGGCAGCCTTTGACTTTATGCTTTTCCTGACCAGCTACGATGCGCAGTTGGCCATGTCCGACGCATACGGCCTTCCCCCTTCACGTGTCGCTGTCTACTCAGTCGCTTCCCAGTTGGAAAAGTATCCCTGGTACGATGCGCAGCTTGATGCTTTGCAGAATAGTGTGGCCCGACCCCGTTCAGTCAAATGGAAGGAGATCGAGGATCAGCTGGGTTCTGTTCTGCAGTTTGCCGTCATGGGTGAGCTGAGTGCAGAGAAGGCTCTCTCTGATGTGGAGAAGAGCATCAAGGCCTTGCTGAAATAGTCTATTACACCTATCTGATGGCAGGCATGGTGCCTGCCATCATCATTTGTTGTACTGTTTTTCTCGTCCATTTTGTATTTGCTTATGTGATCATTTGTGTATCCGTATATGAACAGACTGTCTGGAGTACCCTACTATGCATGTGCCCAAGTATATAAAAAACAATATCTTTTATTTTGCCATCATTGCACCTTCGGTTGTCATCATGGCCTGGCTGACCCTTTATCCGGTGATTCAGGTGATGAGCCTTTCGTTGTTTGACTACAATTTTATCAGCGACGTCAAGAAGTTTGTAGGCTTTGACAACTACAAGGAGATACTCAAGTCCACCCTGTTCAGGGATTCATTCTTCAATACCCTGCAGTTCTCCCTGATCGCCACCTTCTTTGAAGTTGGTCTGGGGCTTCTGCTTGCCTTTGTCTTTGATGGCCAATTCAGGGGGAAGCGCTCCTTTATGACCATCGTCATCTTTCCCATGATGCTTTCCACCATGGTCGTCAGTGCGATTTGGAAGACGCTCTACCACAATGACATCGGTCTTCTCAATTACCTGTTGCGTAGTGCAGGAGCCTCCCCGGTCGGCTGGCTCATAGACCCTGCCAAGGCGCTGTACTCGATCATCCTCATTGATATCTGGCAGTGGACACCCTTTGCCTTTATCATGCTGCAGGCATCCATGCAGTCCATACCCAAGGAGATCTTCGAGGCGGCCCAGATCGATGGCGCGCGCACCTCCCAGATAGCATTCAGGATAACCATCCCCATCCTTGCAAGTCAGATCATGCTGGTCGCCATGCTGCGTACGATCGACACCTTCAAGTTGTTCGGAAAGGTCTATGCACTGACTCAGGGAGGACCGGGCAACTCCACAGAGACGCTCTCCACGTTCATCTACCGTGAAGGGTTCTCGTACTTCAATCTGGGAAGAGCTTCCACAGCCTCGCTGCTTACCTTGCTGGTTGTCTCCCTGATCTCCCTGGTCTACATCAAAAAGATACTGCAAGAGGATGGCCCCAATGCTTAAGGTAAAAACGAAACAGAACAACCCGATTTTTTGGATTTTTGTCCTCGTCATGCTGGTCATCACCCTCTTTCCTGTCTATTGGATACTCGTTACCTCCTTGAAGAACCCTTTGGAGGTCGTGCTTCCCAATCCGACCCTTGTCCCGAAGGCACCCACGCTACAGAACTATGTCGCCGTCCTGCAATCGGGCTTTCTCAGGAACATGCTCAATAGCCTGTTCGTCTCCGTTGGGGCCACGACCCTTTCGTTGGTGCTATCATTCACAGCAGCCTACGCACTCTCACGGTTCAAGTTTCCCCTGGCATTCAACTTGATTTTCATGATTTGGATCTTGTTGGTAAAGATCCTGCCTCCGGTGGTCCTTGCCATCCCGCTCTATACGATGTTCAACTCCATGCGCCTGATAAATAATCTCATTGGACTTATCCTGGTCTATCAAGTTTACACTCTGCCGTACTGTACCTGGATGCTTTTTGGATTTCTCAAGGGCATCCCCAGGACATTTGAGGAAGCGGCTCAGATCGACGGTGCCAGCAAATCCATGATCCTTTGGAAGATTGTTGCTCCCATGGCCCGTACCGGCTTGGTAGCGACTTCCATCTTCAGTGTCATTGCCGCATGGGACGAATTTCTCTTTGGATTGCTCTTTATCCGCACTCCAGCGTTGAGGACACTACCGCTGGTCATCGTAGACTATATAGGTGAGTACGAGACCTTGTGGGGGCATTTGATGAGCATAGGACTGATAACCTCCTTGCCTATCCTGGTCTTTTCCAATTTTGTCTACAAGCACTATACCAAAGGATTCTCAATAGGTGACAAGTGATGAATACACATCTTCTCATAACTGCCCATAGCGGAGCTTTGGGTACCCAAGGCAACAGCATGGAGTATCTGATACAGGCCTGTCTTGCTCAGCCTGATATCATCGAAATTGATCTGCGCAAGACCCTCGACGGCAAGGTGGTGCTCTCGCACGACCCCTCCATCGAAGGCTGTTCCCAGAGCATTGCTGAGATGACGTATGAAGATTTGCTTTTGCATGATCCTGCTCTGTTGTTGTTGGAGGATGCCTTTGATATCTGTTTCGCTCATGCTATCAAAGTCAATCTGGATATCAAGGAGTACGAGGTTGTAGCCCCTGCCTGTGCAATCATCGAGGCAAGGCAGTGCTCTTCTCAGATACTCTTTTCAGGGTGCAGGGAAGATGAGATATTCCTTATTCGTCAACATCTTCCCCTTGCAAAGGTACTGTACAATGCGCATCCTTGGGACAGGCAGATTTATCCTGAGTATGGCTGGTATGCCCAGGCCATGATAGAGGCGGCCCAGACTTCGGATTCCTCTGGTCTGAACATCAGTAGGGAGTATGTGCAGGAAGAATTGTTCATACTTGCAAGAAAGGAGTTGCTCCCCATCTTTGTCTGGACTGTTGAGAAGCGGGAGCAGATGCGGATGATGATCAGCTTTGGCGCCGCTTCCCTCACCACTAAGAATGTCCTCCTGCTGAAGGAGGAGATTGCCTGCCTTGAAGAGAAGCTCTCTGGTATAGTCTGCTTGGATCCCCATGCATAGACACTAGAAACGGAGTTGGAGGGATTAGGATAGTGGGAGCTTGGACAAGCCAAAGGCAGAGATGTTGCATCTCTGCCTTTGGCTTGTTTACTCATTGTTCTCGCTTTGAACCCTAGCGGCTTCTGCTCTTGATCCACTCCTTGCAGACTGAGGGGTAGTTGGTGAACACCCCATCGCAGCCCCATGCATAGCACATCTCGAGCTGACCCATGGAGTTCACTGTCCAGACGTTTGTCCTGATGCCATGCTCCTTGCACTCTGCAACTGACTCCTTGCTTACATTGCAGAAGTTGGGGTGGAATGACTCGAAGCAGAACTTGGCACATAAGTATCCTGCATTGACCAGACCCGACTCGGGGACCAGGACCCCACAGGGAATGCTTTCATCAAGGGCCTTTGCATTGGCTATGGAGAGCAGGTTGAAGGAGGAGAAGAATACCTGCTTCTCAAGGCCATGGCTCTTGAGGATTGCGAGCGTCTTCTCTTCAAGGCCTTTGTAGTAGATGACGCTGGTCTTCAGTTCAATGTTGGTGATCTGCTCTGTTGTCTTTGCCCAAGCACAATACTCCTCAAAGGTAGGGATGTGCTCAAACTCACTTGTATGGGGAAAGTGCACTGCTGCATTGAGTTTTTGCAATTCTGCTAGGGTGTAGTCACAGACCAGGCCTTTGCCATCGGTAGTACGGTCGACATTTTCATCATGGATGACGACAACTTGCCCGTCCTTGGTAAGCTGGACATCGAGCTCGATGCCATCGCTTCCCGCTTCCTCTGCCTTTCTGAATGCCAGCATGGTATTCTCAGGGTAGGCACCGCTGTACCCTCTATGTGCATATACTTTCATGTGATCGAACTCCTTCTTTGCTAATGTTACGCTACCCCATAGAGCAGGTTAGGCAGGATGAGGGTGATGATAGGGATGTAGGTTATCAGGATAAGGGCAACCAACAGGGCTATGATAAAGGGAATGGATTCCCTCACAAAGTCCTGCAGTTCACAGCCTGTGATGCTGCAACAGGTGAACATCATCGATCCGAAGGGAGGGGTGATGCCTCCGATCATGATATTGACGATACAGATCAGGCCGAAGTGGATGGGATCCACGCCAAGTTGGGTCACCACAGGGACCAACAGGGGTGCCAGGATGATCAGGGCTGCTCCTCCTTCCAGGAACATACCCATTACCAGGAAGAGGACGTTGATGATCAGCAGCATAATGTACTTGCTCTGTGTTACATTCAAAAGTAAGGCGGTCAGGTGTTGGGGGATCTGTTCCCAGTTCAGGTAATAGCCAAAGACGGAAGCCGAAACGATGATGAGGACAACCGAACTGGTTCCCAACACAGTCTCTTTCAAAA
>CAZGOK010000025.1:0-15707 GCA_964527665.1 uncultured Sphaerochaeta sp. | reverse complement strand
AGTCGATAGCGAAGCACATCTGAATTTGTTGATGCCAAATCCTCGATGACCGATTCAATCGTTCTTTTTTCGACTCTTGCAACTCTGACTGCACTATCAAGGATTGCTTCAGCCGTATCTTCATCACGATCGATGGGTATTTGTAACTGTACGAACTCTTCTATCGGGTGTTTGAAGAGCCATATCCTACGTTTTGATCCAGTGATTGGTTCCCAACCATTGGATTGGGCATAGTGCCGAACAGCTGTAGGTGATATTGTCTTTGCTACAGAGTGTAAGTGCTGTCTATCCATGATAGCGTAACTCCTCTTCTTCGGCTAAACGGGTCATCAGAGCTTTTAATCCAGTTGGACTAAACGTTTGTAACTCTAAAAGATACACAGTAAAACCCGACTTATTCAAACTTGCTGGAGCCCCTCGAAGGCTTTCTCACCATGCACATTGTTGCAAAACCAGCCGTTCAGTACTCCATGTGAGCCATTGCTCAGCATCCTATGGTAAAAACAATACTACGAGTATCCTTGGAAGAGCTACAGTTTTACGCCTAAGTTTATCATAACGTTCAATTCCATGGAAAAAGTATGAAAGCTTGTTATCTTGTTGTGAGGGTACAATTGTTGTTGCCTTTAATTGTATATGCAAACAGATGTCAGTTAATACTGTGCTTGGTCCAAAGTTATCATTAGCAGTAATAGTGGCATCAATACCAAGTTTATCGGAATGCCGTCCAGAAACCTGACACCCCATACCAGCTTTTGCAGCAACAGCATGTAGATATGCATAGCTCAGATTCAATTTCATTATTGGGCAACAACGCCATCAGGATCTCCCTCGGAGTGAACATGCTCCATACTATACATTGCCACACATGATCCAACATGTATTGAAGCAAGATCTTTGTCTTGCTTGTATCTTGTGAGGTAGGTATCCATATTGCTTCAGTTCTTGATCCTTAGCAATTTGGGTAATTGGTTCAAAAGTGAGAAATAGATTAGGAAGAAAGATTTGATAGTAGTGTTTTATGATGTAAGAAGTCATGGAGTATGAAGGCTGTATCAATATGATATGTATGTTTCGACTGCTGAATGTGTGACCTATGGTATTAGTCGAGGTATTCTTGTTTTGGTGTTTGGGAACCATATGGCAAATGAAGCTATTTCACCCTTTGTGAGATAGCTTCATGCATTAAGGTTATTGAAAGTTCTCTCCTATTTTACTGCTCCTGCAGTCATCCCCTTGATGAAGTACTTGGACATGAACAGGTAGAGGATGAGCATCGGCAGGATTGCTATGGAGAGGCCGGTGAAGAGCAGACTCCAGTTTGTGCTGTGCTGTCCGAAGAACGTGCTCAGGCCCACAGGCAAGGTCTTCACAGCGTTGGACTGGAGGAAGACCAGGGGAAAGAAGAAGTCGTTCCAGATGGGCACTGCGTTGTAGATGGTGACCAGGGCAATGGCAGGGGCGACCATCGGCATGATGATCATGCGATAGATTGCAAAGTCGTTGCATCCGTCAATCTTCGCTGCATACTCAAGCTCCATGGGGATGGCCTTCATGAAGCCTGCAAGGATGAAGACTGTTGAAGGCAGGCCCATGGCAAGGAAGATCAGGATGACCGACCAGCGGGAGTTTATCAGGCCAAGGGTTTTTATGAGGAGGAAGAGCGGGATGATCGCAGCCTTCAAGGGCAGCATTATTCCGCTTAGAAAGATCATGTAGACCAAGGTGTTGCCCCGATAGGTATATCTGGCGATCCCATAGGAGGCCATGGAACCGAGTAGCAATACAAATGCCATGGCGACCGTAGTGACCAAGAGGCTGTTTGCAAAGTATCCCGAAAATCCCTTGTCGATCCAGACAATCTTGAAGGTTTCGAGGGAGTAGGACTCGGGAAGGGAGAAGGGAGTCGTAAGGATGGCCCGGTTCGACTTGAATGAACTGAGGACCATGTTCAAGAGAGGATAGAGGATCAAGAGGACATAGCCGCTCATGATGGCTATGGACAGGGTGATGAATATCTTTTTGCCTGGAGAGGCACCTCGGTAACGCAGGTCGGTTATCATAGCTGTACCTCCTTGGATTTTGTCACGAAGACAGAGAGCAACGAGGCACCAAAGGTCAGGACGTATATGACCAGCCCTATCGCTGATCCTATCCCGATCTCAGGGCTTCCTGCGTCAACCGAGCCGAATGCCGTCCTATAAAAGAGGGTCCCGATCGTATCGGTGGAGTAGTTCGGCGCTCCGTCCAGACCGGTCATCGTATATATCTGCTCAAAGACATTGAGGCTGCCTATAATCGTAAGGACCATTATGATGGTGATGGAGGGGATAATCAGGGGGAAGATGATCTTCCAGAATAGTTTCCACTCACCGACACCCTCCAGGTGTGCCGCTTCCAGGCACTCTTGCGGGACCCCGTCGATGGCAGCGAGAAAGACGAGGGAGGGAAAGCCTACCCAACGCCAGATATTTACCAAGATAATTGTGGGAGTTGCCAGGTGTTCATACCCCAGCCAAGGTCTCTGCAGTGAGGCAAGCCCTACAAGCTTGAGGAAGTTGTTGACCAGTCCTGATGGCTTGAGGTACATGCCCCAGAGAAAGCCTACGGCAACGATGGAAAAAAGTACGGGGATGAAGAATATCCGTTTGAAGAACTGTGCTCCCGGCAGGTTCCGGCTTAACAGATAGCCGAAAAGCAGTCCTAGGGTGTTCTGTATCAGGGTAGTGGAGAGAAACCAGTAGAGGTTGTTCTTCATTGCATTGAAGAACCTTTCCTGGTAGGGAAAGGTCAGCAACAGTCTCTTGAAGTTCTCCAGCCCTACGAAATCAAGTCGTATGAGCTGCCTCCATGAGAAGAGGCTGTTGTAAAGCGACATGAATAGCGGCAAGAGGATAAAGGTGCCCACGACCAAGAGCCCTGGGGTTATGAAGACGAGTATCCACATTACTTTGCTTTGCTGGATCTTGTGCATGGTTGTTCCTTGGATAGGGGTAGTGTAGTAGGGAGAGAGTTCCCACAGGGACAAGCCCTGTGGGAATAGATGAAATGTTTATTTCTGGAAAGGTTTGTAATAGGAAGCGATACCCTTCTGTATTTGCATCGCTGCTTCCTTAGGGGTCACTGTTCCTGCCATGACACCTTGGGCCGCTGCCTGCCACAATGATGAGCCAGTGGGCTGTTCATAGCGGAAGCCGACGAGGAAGAGGTAAGGCGTTGCATTTTTCTGCAGCTCCAGAACACTGGAGATGAAGGGGTCAGCTGATGCATCGACACCAGGAATGGCTGATGCCATCTGCATCTCTGCAACCATTGCCTTGCCAAAGTCCTTGCTGGAGAGGAACTTCAGGAACTTGATCGCTGCATCCTTTTTGGGGGAGTTGGCGTTCATGGCGAAGTTCATGTCGGCATAGACGGAGACGTAGGCGGGATCGGAGGCTTTTTCACTGGGAACAGCGAAGATGCCGAAGTTCAGCTTCGGGTTCTGGCCCCTGAAGTATGCTGCCTCGTAGGAACCTGCGATCAGATGGGGGGAGAGCTCGTTGTAGAAGTTCGAGCGCATGTCATCATAGCTGATGCCCATGTACATGTCTGGCATATACTTGGTCAGGCTCTTCATCTGCTCGATCATGTGGATGAAGGCGGGGTCTTCGAAGGTCTTTTCACCTGCTACCACTGCATTGTAAAATTCTGATCCACCGTAGAAGCCAGCACCCATTCCACCTAGCAGGGTCTCAAGGCACCAGCCTTCCTTAGCTCCGTTGCCCAAGGGGATGTACCCGGCTTTCTTTACAGCATCGAAGTTCTTGATCATCTCATTCCATGTCTTGGGAATGGAGAGTCCGAGTTCCTTGTAGACATCTTTGTTGTAGTACATGAAGACAGTCTGACTGACAGAGGGGCTTCCGTAGATCTTGCCGTCAGTTGGGCTGGTAGCTCCAAGGAGGGCGTTCTCAGAGAAGTTTTTCAGTTCAGGCATCCAGCTTTCCAGGGGTTCTAGGAAACCTGAGTCAGCAAAGGTAGCAAGGCCACCATATGCACGACCTTGGAATACATCAGGTCCTGCACCGCCAGAGAGGGAGGCTGAGAGGATGGTGTTGTACTCTGTGTT
This sequence comes from uncultured Sphaerochaeta sp., assembly GCA_964527665.1. Lineage (GTDB taxonomy): Bacteria > Spirochaetota > Spirochaetia > Sphaerochaetales > Sphaerochaetaceae > Sphaerochaeta. Next base: position 11,596 of record CAZGOK010000025.1, on the reverse strand, counting down.
CTTGTGGGCCGTCTGCACGACCTTGATGTCGGGATTGGCTGCTTCAAAGAGGGCAATCTGGCTTGCGTAGAAGTCAACGTCTTCTGGTCGCCATGTCCAGAACTCAAGGGTGGTCTCAGCCTTGGTTTGAGGGGTCTTCTGCTCTTGTGCTCCTGCACCAAAGAGCATGCCTGCAGTACAGAGAGCGATCAACAGGATTAAGAGTGTCTGTTTTTTCATAACGAGTCTCCTTTTGTTATAAAAGCAACCTATGTGCTTCTATTCGAATTTTGCGCTAGCAAACCTTGGTTGTCAAGGAAAACAAAAAAATGTTTTAAAGATGCTTATGAATATGTAAAAATAAATTTCAGAATCGCAATAACCATGCTATGCTCTTCGTATGAGTGGATGTTTGTATGTGCTTAAGCAGTTTCTTCCCAACTTGGCAGGCAGCGAGCGTAAGATTGCCGAGTTCTTGTTGGCCAACCCGATGCAAGCTGTATCCTTGGGGGTGCAGCAAGTCGCCAAGTCTGCAGGCTCAAGTTCTTCTGCCTGCATCAGGCTTGCCAATCATCTGGGATACTCTGGGTACTCAGCCTTGAGGATGGCACTCGCCAAGGAGGTCTTCTCCTCGGAAAGGGAACCCGAGGATATGCCCAGTGCAAAGATAACAGAGCTTGCCTCCACCAAAGAGATAGTGCACCTGGTGATAAACAGCACCAGTGAGAGTATCATGGCCCTTGAACATCGGGTCGATATCAAGGCCCTGGAAGGGGCAGTGGATGCGATCATGCAAGCTGCCCACCTGGTAATAGCAGGGGTGGGAGCTTCAGGTATCGTAGCCTCGGATTTCCAACAAAAGCTCTCCCGTCTTGGCCTGCACGCACTCTATACCCCCGATAGTGACATGCAGATAGTGGAAGCGTGTGCCCTCTCCGATAAGGATGTGCTGGTGGCCATCTCTTACTCCGGGGAGACCAACAGCCTGCTCAAGGTGGCCAGGGAGGCCAAAAGAAATGGGGCAACAGTCATTGCAATCACTCGCTTTGGTGGAAACTCGCTTTCGCGCTTGGCAGACCTGACACTGCATGTGGTGAACAGAGAGTCCTTGTTCCGCGGAGGTGCAACCCTCTCCAGGTTTGGTCAGCTTTTGGTGGTCGACCTGATCTACTCCATCATCCTTGTCCGTTCCCATGGAAAGGTGGGCGACCTGTTGAAGCGTTCCTGGGAAGCAGTGTCCCATGTATCGGGGTAAGAAAAGAATTAACACACTACGTAGGAGTTTGTAATGTATATCATCATTCCGATTAAACAAGTGCCGGAGACCAGCGATGTCCAAATGGACAAGGAGAGTGGCACCATGATCCGCAGCGGATCAAAGTCGATCGTCAATCCCCTGGACCTCTACGCACTGGAAGCGGGTCTCAGGATCAAGGAGGAGCACGGGGGAAGGGTTGTCGCCGTTACCATGGGTCCCCCTAGCGCTGTGAAGGTGCTCAAGGAGGCGATCGCCATGGGTTGTGACGAGGCTGTGCACCTCTCTGACCGCGCCTTCGGAGGTTCGGATACGTGGGCAACCTCTTACGTCATCGCCAAAGCGGTCGAGAAGTTGGGCGTGCCTGATCTGATCATTACCGGTGAACGAGCCACCGATGGGGACACCGGTCAGGTGGGCCCTGCCTTGGCATCCTGGCTTGATATGGCCTTGGTCTCCTATGTCTCATCAGTGGAAATAGTTGGGGATACCCACCTTGTGGCAGAGCGCCTGATAGAGGAAGGCTACCAGAGAGTTCGTTCCTCCCTGCCTGTTGTGCTTACGGTGGTAAAGGAGATTGCCATCCCAAGGCTGCCGACCCTGTCAGGCAAGAAGCGATCCATGGCGGCGGCCATACCCGTCTGGGGTGCCAAAGAGATCGATGCCGATCTTTCCTGCATAGGGCTGAAGGGCTCGCCCACCCGTGTGGTGAAGATAGCGACTCCGACGGTGACAAGACGTTGCACTGTCGTCCATGCCCCTGACGATGCCTCGGTCACAGAAGCTGTCGGGCAGCTTTTCGCTTTTCTTGAAGAGAGGGATCTCTTGCCCAACAGAGGAGGCTCCTATGCATGAAGTCTGGATTGTCGCTGAGATATGTGAGGGGAAGCTCAAGGATGTCTCCTTTGAGCTTTTGGCCCGTGGTCGCGTTCTTGCCGATGCCTTGGGCGTGAGATTGGGTTCCATCGTTATGGGCCATAAGGTGGAAAAGGCTGAGTTGGAGAAATTGGTCAGACACGGCTCTGATGTCATCTATGCCAGTGATGACATCAGGTTGGCATCTTTTGGGTGCGAACGGTATTCCAATGTCCTGGTTCATCTGATAACGGCCCACAAGCCCCAGATTGTCATAGCCGGTGCCACGAGCATGGGACGGACCCTTATGCCCTATGTGGCGGTGAAGACCCATGCAGGGCTCACTGCCGACTGCACTGAGTTAGCGATAGAGGAGGGAAGCGGCAACCTGTTGCAGACTCGCCCCGCAATTGGGGGGAATATCATGGCAACTATCAAGACAGCCGACCATCGTCCCCAGATGGCGACGGTCAGGCCCAGGTCGATGCGTCCGCTAGACCCTGATCCGAAACGAAGGGGAACCATCGAACATGTCGGCTTTGCCTATGAGTGGGATGATACGCGCGTAGAGGTCCTTGGTATTCGAAAGATGGACGACCAGCAGCTTTCCATAGAGGAGGCCGAAGTCGTTGTCTCAGGTGGAAGGGGCCTGAAGAAACGCGACAATTTCTCCCTTATCGAACAGCTAGCCAAACACCTTGGCGGTCAGGTAGGTGCCAGCCGCGATGCAGTGGACCGCGGATGGGCAAGCTATCCACACCAGGTGGGGTTGTCCGGCAAGACCATCTCCCCACGCCTCTATGTTGCCGTAGGCATTTCCGGTGCTGTGCAGCACCTCGCCGGCATCAAGACGGCAGAGTGCATAGTGGCCATCAATTCGGATGAGAGGGCAAACCTGCTCGATATTGCTGATTTCGCCATCGTCGGTGACCTGTTTTCCATCGTACCGGAAATCGAGCGTCGCCTGATTCTAAGGAGCAAGTCATGAGCACTTCCTATACCCGCATCAATGCAACGATCATCGAAGAGTTAAAGGGGATAGTCGGTTCCAGGAACTTGATCACAGACCTGGAGAAGATGGAACGCTACAGCCATGACGAGACCTCGGTAGAGGAGTATGCCCAGATGCCCGAAGTGGTGCTTACACCCATCACGGTTGAGCAGGTGGCCGCCATCATGCGCCTGGCTACAAGGCATGTCATCCCTGTCACCCCACGGGGGGCGGGGTCCGGGCTTTCCGGAGGTGCCATACCCATATTCGGAGGCATTGTGCTCTCTTTGGAGAAGATGAACCAGATCCTGGAGATTGACGAGGCCAACCTGACAGTTACTGCTGAAACCGGCATTATCACCAACGAGCTGAACGAACAGCTCAAGGACCGGGGACTCTTCTTTGCAGGCTATCCCATGAGCCTTGAGACATGTTTCTTGGGTGGCAACATTGCAGAGAATGCCGGAGGGGGCAAAGCGGTCAAGTATGGGGTAACGGGTAGGTATGTCCTGGGTATGGAGGTGGTGACTCCCCAAGGGGAGATCGTCAATCTTGGCGGCAAGGTCACCAAGGATGTCAGCGGCTATGACCTCAAGCAGCTATACATCGGTTCTGAGGGTACGCTGGGTGTTATCACCAAGGCAACCATCAGGCTGTTGGGGATGCCCAATGCTGCTTCTGATCTGTTGGTCACATTCAAGAGCGCCCAGGATGCCATCTCGGTGGTTCCCCTTATCATGAAGGGTGGCATCGTGCCCACCAGCATAGAGTTCATGGACCGCAGTTCCATAGAGATGTCCTGCTCTTACCTCAACGAGAGCCTTCCGTTGGAAGGGGTGGGGGCTATGCTACTCATTGAGATCGACGGCACTGATGAGCTGCAGGTCGAACGCGACCTGATAGCGGTAGGGGAGCTCTGTAGCAAACAGGGAGCGATGGAGGTCTATGTAGCCGAGGATGCCTCCAACCGGGAGAGAATCTGGTCGGTCAGGAGAAACATCGCAGAAGCCATCAAGGTGTATAGCCCTACGCAGAGCCTGGAGGACATTGTCGTTCCCATTGGCTCCATTCCCAGTGTGTTGCCCGCTCTAGAGCACCTGGCTGAGAAGTATGATGTGACCATCCCCTGCTATGGCCATGCAGGCGATGGCAATCTGCATGCCACCATAGTGAAGAATCCCCAGAGCAGCATGGAAGCATGGCGGGAGCTTGAACCGAAGATACTTTCGGAGCTCTATGCCTTCATAGTGGGAGAACTGGGAGGGAAGATCAGCGGCGAGCATGGCATTGGATTGAAGAGAAGAGCCTACCTCAAGACGCTGACGCCTCCTAGCGAGTACAAGCTCTTCGAAGCGGTGAAGAGGGCGCTCGATCCTGCGATGATCATGAATCCGGGAAAGATTATCTGGTAGGGGGCATCAGTTGCTTTTGCCCATGTTCCATCGGCCCTTCCTTGGTACGAAGAGGGCTCATCGCCCCATCATCTGGGCGGTGGCACCTCCTTGCAGTATCTGCTGGACAAAAAAGAGCTGCTCTTTTATGATAGGGCATCATGGAAAATACCACCTATCTGCTGTTGCTCAACGAAAGGCTTAAGAAAGACCTCCTCTCCCAATCTGCAAAAGAGAAGGAACGAATTTTGGAGAAGTTATCCTTTTTGGAAAACGGCATGTGGGATGCGGGAGTCCGGGTCAAAAAACTCAAAGGAGCTTCGGACAAGGTGGTTTTCGAAGCCCGGGTCAGCAAGGGGGACCGGCTCATCTTCACCCTCGGACGCGATGGGAATCGTACCTGCATCTACCTGTGGGGAATCGTCCACCATGACAACATCAGCTCAAAGGCCCGGACAATCATTCCTGAGAATGCACCGTTTTTAAACTTCGAAGCCCATAGCGAAGAGAGCTTTGACGACCTGTTCCTCGACAGCCTCCCTGATGATCTGTTTACCCAGGAGTCTCTCGAACAAAAGGTGCTGGAGGATTATGGCCCCCAGAAATGGATGGATATCAGCGAGGACCAGCTCAAGAGACTCTTGGGGAAGAACAATCCCGACTTCTTTGAGCTCTTCCTCTATCTGACAGGGGAGCAGCAGGATGTGCTCGGTCTGAGGCCACCCATACTCCTGTCCGGGACAGCGGGCAGTGGCAAAACCACCCTGGCCGTCTACTATCTGGTCAAGGGCAGCCATACCGGCCAGGATGTGCTGTTCGTCACGTGCAGCCATTTCCTCAAGGATTACTCGGAACAACTATATCGGGGCCTGATAGTCCACTCCTCCTTGGAAGACAAAATCGGGAAAGTCCGGTTCGCCATGCTTCGCGAACTTATCTTGGAGATACTCGCTGCAGCAGGCCTCCACCAGGACCTGAAGAAGGAGGTGGACCTGAAGGGGTTCATTGAGATATTCAACCGCCATGGACTTGCAAAGAAGTACGACCCTGTCCTGGTGTGGGAGGAGATTCGCTCCATCATCAAGGGAGCCAACCCCCCGGTAAGCCTCACCCATTATCGCACCCTTATCGCGCGCTACCTGGGCAATACGCTCACCACCATCCACCTGCGTCAGCTCAAGGACTCCCTGCTGGCCCTGAAGCCCTATGATTTCAGCAAGAAGTTCGAAAGGATCATAGAGAAGAAGAGTTCGTGCCTTGATTTCAATGACTTTGTACAGAAGCTCACCTTGCCCAACCAACAAGTCGACTACGCCTCCTTCGCCTTCATCCTCAGTGAGATACTGCGTATCTTGGTGACAAAGGTGGGCCATCTATCCTCCCCGTTGCTCTCCTTGCAGGAGTATAGCGAACTGGGGAAAAAGAGGGCTCCCAACTTCCTCTATGACCGTAAGGAGATCTACAGCATCGCCGAGTATTACCAGGCTCAGCTGGAGTCCGAGAAGCGCTTCGATGAGATCGACCTCTGCAGACGTGCGATAGTCGCCTTGGAACAACTAGGGGACCAGTTCCAATGGGATCTGGTGGTAGGTGACGAGGTGCAGGACTTTTCAGACATCCAGCTCACCCTCCTGTTCAAGTTGTCGAAAAACCCAGGGGCCCTTGTGTGTGCAGGGGACCCCAAGCAGATCATCAACCCCAGTGGATTTCGCTGGGAGGAGCTGAAGAACCGCTTCTATGAACAAGGCCTCCCGGTTCCGGAGGTGCAGCACCTCCATTTGAATTTCCGTTGTGTCGGCAGTGTTGTCAGGCTTTCCAACGCATTGCTCACCCTCAAGCAGCAGCTGGTGGGGATCAGCGGACACGAACAGATGGAGCAGTGGAAGTTCAATGGCCGTCCACCGTATCTTGTGCATGGCATCTCTGAGGTGGATATGAGCAGCGAGGTAGCTGCCACAGCTGCCGGGCAGGTAATCCTCGTGCGCAGTGAGAGCGAAAAACGAAAGTTGATCAAGAGCCTGGGAACCGAGCTTGTATTCACCATCCATGAGGCGAAAGGGTTGGAGTTCGATACCGTACTTTTGTGGAAATTCTCCTCCGATGTCAAATCCTCCGATATCTGGCGGAAGATCCAAGCGGAAAACATCCTCGATACGAGACACCATCCCCTGATCAGGCACGAGATAAACCTCCTGTATGTGGCAGTGACCAGGGCAAGAAACACCCTGATCATCTACGATGGGGCACGTACCTCGCCGGTTTGGCAGGTACAGGCCCTCGCTCCCCACATCTTCATGACCCAGGAAAGGGATGCCCTGAAGCAGATATGGAAGCAAGTATCGACGGTGAAGGAGTGGGACGGGCAGGGCGATTACTTCTTTAAGCGTGAGCACTATTCAGTTGCCGCCGAGTGTTATCGCAACAGTGCCAACGATGCAATGCATGATATATGCCAGGCATACATCAAACGAGGGGAAAAGCTGTATTTTGCTTCTGCTGAGCTGTTCCTCCTCCGGGGGCGAAAGGCCGATGCAGCCCAGGATTTCGAGGATGCCGGCTCGTATGACAAGGCCCTTCCCCTTTGGAAGGAGCTGAAACGCAAGGACCGCATAGTTCCGTGCGAAATAGCCATGCTGGAGACCGAGCATCGGTATGCTGAGGCTGCTGACCTTTGGGTGAAGCTGAAAAACTTTGACCGGGCTGTGGAGAACTGGGAAAAGGCCAAGGCGTTCTCTCACCTTGGCGCATATTATTTCAAGGCGCGCTCCTACGCCTTGGCAGGGGAAAACTTCGCCTCTGCTGGTCAGTTTCTTGATGCCGCCCTCTGCTACAAGCGGTTGAAACAGGTGAGAAAGGCAGCAGATTGTTATGTGGCAGGGGGAGACCATGCCTCAGCTGTCCCCCTCTATACCAGGGTGAAAGCGTGGGAAGAGGTGCTTGCCTGCTATAGAGCCCTCGGCGACCACTATAAGGCCGCGGCCTTGCATGAGAAACGCAAGGAGTTTTTATTGGCAATAGAGGAGTTCACCCACTACGCCAATGCATCAAAGCAGCAAAAAAAGCAGCTGCTTGATGAAGCGTTGGCAATGGAGAATATCTCCCGTTCGATGCTTAAGGCCGGTGTTCGGTACGCCGCCATTATGCGCCATGGCGATGCTGCGAATATGTTTTTGAATAAGAAGCGCTACGACCTTGCCGTTGATGAGTATCTGCTGGCAGGTGACCGGCAGCTTGCCGCCTTCTGCTACATAACCCTTGATAGGACTGAGCAGGCCATCACCCTGTATGAGGAGATTGGAGACAGGCAATCCTACCGTGAAGTGATCGAAATCCTCCGTACGCGTATGAGAAAAGGCCGAAGGTATGATCAGAACCAGATTCAGGCATGTTTTGAAACCGCTGAATTCCATTTTAGGAAAAAGCAGTACAGCAAGGCGCTTACCCGCTTCCTGGCGGTGAACGAGCCCGATGGGGTGGTGAAAGCAGCTCTGCTTGTCGAAGGACGCGACGAGGAGGTGCTCGACTATTTAATGCAAGTGGATAAAGCTGAAAAAGGAGCGGAGTTCGTCAGCAGGAAAAAAGATCTTTCCATCTCCAAAAGCTATCTGGAAGATCTGACCAAGAGGAGAAGGGTGAGGATGCTTAGGGAGCTCTCCTTTGATGCAGAGGAGCGGATACTCTTGGAGCTGCTGGGAAAACTCCATACAGGCAAGCCTCCCTACGACCTTTCTGCACTCATACAAACATACCTTTCATCGTACGAGATGATCTTCTCTGTTGACCAGGCACCCAAAACCTTCGTCGACCTGATCATCGAGACCCGGTATCTCAACCATATATTCCTGATAGTCAGTGATAGCATGATTGTTGACAAACCATTTCTGGAACAGTTCAAGAGCCGGCTTCTCCCCCATGCCCTCGCCTCCGGTGATACCCTCCTGAAAACACTTGCCCAGAAGAGCCTTCCTGCAACACTGGATAAGGAACTAAAAGGCCTGCCTGTCGATATGCACAACTACCTGCTCTTCTCCCTCTCTCCCAAACGATCGACAGAAGCACTGGCTTTCCTCAAAAAGAGCCGAGCGGACTTTTCAAAGATGGTGGGTTTTTGCTTTAGAGCAGGATTGGAGAAGGAAGCGGCACTCCTCCATGAACATATCGAAGATTACAAGCGGGCAGCTGAGATCTATCAGAAAAACGGAGACCTCTCTGAGGCTCTGCGATGCTACACCAAAATGGGTGATGTGCCTGGCATGGCTAAAATGTATGAAGCCCTGGGCAAGTTCGAGACAGCTCTTGCCCTCTATACCGGATTGGGCAGGACTGCTGCCATGACAAGGATGAAGAAAAAGCTGCAAAAGAAAGAGTATATCCAAAAGGAACTCTTCTAGGGATGAGTAAGGAATATCTTTTCCATTGCATTGAAATCTTCTCGTGCAACCAAAAGACGTAAACTGTCAGCCCTTCAAACTGGACTTCAGCAGCTTTTTCACTAGCGATGCCACCAGCGAGAGTACGTGCTGGAGGCATGTATGGGTAGTGGCTCGATCGGCGGTAGTGTGGGAAATGCTACCGTACCATTGCTGTCATCCAAGTCTGTGGATACGTTGCAAAGCATGTTCAGGAACTTTTAAGGGGTATCTGTCCATATCGTGGTAATCTTGATTGTGGATTTCATGTATTGAAGGTGAAAATCAGGGAATCCTGAGCATGGATTCTATCCTATGCGTTTTACTTATTTCATCCGAAGTAAGTAGGAAAAACTCATAGGAAACGTCATTCGTTGATGATAGTGCATCCCCTGAGGTAACATCAACGTGATACCACACCGTGTCAATTTTCACAAGATTCCAAGCATGGCCTACCGGTAAAGAAGCGGACGAACTGTGGGGTTGCCTTAAATCACCTGTAACAATCGTTGCGTGAACTCCCATCTTGTGCATAATATATTGAAATGATTTTGCGTATCCAGCACACACTCCCTTTCCCTCAAGCATAACACTGTATAAACTCTGATCATTGACACTATCATCGTATACAGTATTTTCAATGAGGTATGTATACACACCCATTGCTGTATCAAAATCATTATCACTATCACCAATAAGATCAGCTATGGATTTCATTTTTCTATCAAGTAATGTTTGGTCACGTTGAATTTGTTCAGCGTCACGATAGGTGTAATATAATTGCAGATCATAGTTTGTTGGCTCTCCGTTCAATGTATGGGTAATAAAGGCCATTTGAGGGCTGACCCAAAAAAATTCAGGGTAGTCAATTAACACCAATTCAAATATTTCAGATGCATTTTGCATATCAGAGGGAACATTGTATGCTATAGGGTGAAAATTCTCTAAAGCTATAACTATCTTTACATAAAGATCCTGATCAGAGGGTGAGGTTAATTGAGCATAGGCATATCTCTTTGAACTTCTTTCCCTGGTCAATTCAAATTGTGTTAGTTCTTCGTTTTCTTTTGCAAGTCGAGCTTGTTGTAGCTTTTCTTTAAATGATAGGAGTGCTGCTTTTGCTGCAAGTGTATCTTTTTTCACCGAACTTTTATCTTCTGGAATATGCACACTATCATCAAGTCGATGGGTTTTACTGATTTCATCCGAAGAGAGCAGTAACAAGGCATGGGACAGACCATTCTCTGACGAGAGTATCTCCCCTGAGGCAACATCAACGTGGTACCAAGTGTCATCGATTTTTACCAGATTCCAAGTATATTCAGCTGGCAAAGAAACTGCTGCATTGTATGTGTACGATGCTGAATTGTTTTGATAGAGTAATGTACCTGTAACAACTGTTGCTTGAATTCCTAACTTGTTCAAAATATAGTGAAAAGATTTAGCGTATCCAACAAACGAACCCCTTCCTTCCACCATCACATCGTACATACTCTGATCATTTGATTGTGTATCATATATGGTGTTCTCAAGTAGATATTCATATACCCCTTTAGTTTTTTCAAAATCATTGTCATACTCACCAATTGAATCCCTGATAGATGTAACTTTCCTGTCAATTAGTGTTTGGATACGGCCAATTTGTTCAATGTCATGATAGGCATACGTAAATTCCAGATCATAGCTTGTTGGAACACCGTTGATTGTATTGGTGATAAAGACAAATTGAGGGGTGACCCAAAAAAAATCTGGATAGTCTACTAGTACCATCTTGAATATTTCAAACATCCTGGCTTTGTCTGAGGAGACATTATGCGCTACATCTTGAAAACCCTCTAATGCATGAACAATTGTAATGTACAGCTCTTTATCAGATTCAGAAGTTAATTGCGAATAAGAAAATCTGTTCAAACTATTTTGGCTGATCAATTCAATTCGTTTCTCTTCGTCAGTTTCCTTTGAAATGTTAGCTTGATCCTTACTTGCTTCATATTCAAATCTTGCTTGTTTTAGTTTTTTTACTAATATATTTGGAGCATCTTGTTTTTGTTGATCTTCCCTTGATAGATCTGCAGATTCTGATTCTTGAATAGTTCCCTGTTTAGGCTTCTGTTCATGAGAAGAGAAGAGTATTGATCCTATAGTTACTATAAGTGCAACTATTGTGAGTGTAAATAACAAATCAAAAACCCTTTTCAACACGATCCTCCAGGAAGTAAATCATTGTTTATACCTTGGCAATGGCCGACCCATACCTTCAGCAGATTGGTGCATTTTGTGTCACGTAGAGCACTATGTGCATGTTTATACGAATAGGATGTTTACTCACCCATATTTTTGCCATAATAGCATACTTCCCTCAAAAAGTTACTTCATGTCAGGTATATTGCAGATTTATCTATACACAGTGACTGATGAGTAGTAGCAACTAAGAACACCACAATGTGTTGGTTCGGCACCACCTGTTGTAAGAAAAACACCCTATGTCGTTTCTTGCCGTCAGCAACACCAATTGCTACTTGAGTACCATTTCCTATTGAAACTTATTCATTGAAATCGTCCATACCCTAGCCACCAAACAGGTAAGATCGTCACCATCGGCATTGTATGGTGACATCGTATAGTTCTTGCCACTCAACCAAATAATTGGCTGGATAAAAACTATGACCACAAATAACAGTTGGATGTGAACAAATATCTATAAGAAAAAGAAATA
>CAZGOK010000024.1:0-15731 GCA_964527665.1 uncultured Sphaerochaeta sp. | reverse complement strand
TGAGCAGAAGGGCCTTGCACAGGAGTTCCCCATCAATGAGGTGTGGGTGGAGAAGAGGTAGGGTAGGCGCCTGCTATCCAGACAAACACATAGCATACGTCTCCAAACTCCTTACCGTGGGAAGGTAAAAACACCTTACCGTTTCCAAATACAAGGTGAAACTCCTTGAGTCTGATCCCTAAAGCGTTTGGATTTTTAAGAGGGAAGGGAGCCTGCCGCCGCAAGCTCCCTTCCAAATTCAATACAAATCTACTCTCAAGCAATCAGATAAAACACTAGGTGTTTCTGATTGTCCCCCATCCTACTCCTCCTCTTCCAAAGAGTCCTTGTAGGCTTGTATGACCTCTTCGGAAAGCTTGCCGTGAAGCGGCTCGTAGTGGTCAAACTCAACTTCAAAGCTTCCCGTGCCACTGGTCATGGACTTGAGGTCGATGGCATAGTTCAACAGTTCAGACTGTGGAACCAAGGCCTTCACCAGTTGCAGATGTCCGATATCCTCCTGTCCCAAAACCCTTCCGCGTTTGCTGGACAGGTCTGAAAGGATATCACCAAGATACTCATTGTCAATGAATACCCCTAGTTTCATGATAGGTTCAAGCAGGACAGCCCCTGCCTTGGCCATGGCCAGCTTCATCGCTCCCTTTGCAGCGAGCTTGAAGGCCATCTCACTGGAGTCCACCGGGTGCTCCTTGCCGTCGACAAGGCTAATGCCCACATCGACTATCGGATATCCTGCCAGGAACCCTTCGAGCATCTGCTCGTGCAGACCTTTCTCGATACCCGGTACATACCCCTTGCTCACCGATCCGCCCTTGATGGCGTTGGTGAAGCTGTAGTGCTCCCCACGATCGATGGGTTCGATCTCAATGAGGACCCTGGCGTACTGGCCGTGGCCACCGCTCTGCTTCTTATGTGAGTACTCGACGATTCCGCTCTTCTTGGTTATGGTCTCCCGATAGGCTACGCGTGGCAGCTTTGTCTGGATGGTGATCTTCTGCTTTTCCATGATCTTGTTGAGAATCATGTTGATATGCAGCTCACCCATTCCAGAGACCACACTCTCCTTGGTCTCCTCGTTGAAGTGGATCATGAAGGTGAGGTCCTCTTCCTTGACCTTGTGCAGGGCCTCGTTCATCTTCACTTCACTCTTCTTGTCGTCAGCGGTGATGGCCAGTGCATAAATTGGCTGTGGGAATCCTACCTTCTTGAACTTGAACTTAAGATCGGGGTTTTCCAGTAGCGTGGAGTTGGTCGCTGCAATGTTGCTCTTTGCAATGATGCCGATATCTCCGGCAGCAAGGGCATCGACCTCTGTGAGTTTCTTTCCCCTCATCCTGTAGACCTTGCCGGCACGCTCTTTCTTGCCCAACGAAGGGTTGTACAGTTCTGTTTCACCTTTGAGTGTTCCTGTGACAACCTTCACGAAGCTGAGCTTTCCGCTGAACTGGTCCAAGGTGGTCTTGAACACTACAGCACTGACCGGACCCTCCTCTGTAATGGGGTAGGGTGTTACATTGCCTTCCTTGTCATATACCCAATCGTTCTTGCCCAGAGGTTTGGGGAAGTTGTAGCGGATGAAGTTCAACATGCTGGTGACACCCAGGCCATTTTCTCCAGCTCCACAGAACACGGGTACGACACGGTTGGCCTCAAGGCCTTCACGCAAGCCCCGCCTGATCTCTTCCTTATCCAGGGTCCCTACCTCAAAGTATCGTTCGATGAGGTCATCAGCACCTTCGGCTGCGTTTTCTATGAGGGCTGTACGATACTCCTCGACGTACTCCTTCATATCCTCAGGAATATCAATTATTTTCTCTTTGCCGTCGTCGCCAAGTACATAGGCTTGGTTTTCAATAAGATTGATGACACCCTTGAACTCTTTTCCGGCCCCCATGGGGATGACTACCGGAACAAAGGTCGTCTTGAAGGTGTTGTTGAGGTCTTCCAATACTGTTGTATAATCAGAACGGTCACGGTTCAGCTTGTTTATGAATACTGCCCGTGGCTTGTTTCTCTCATCAAGGTGACGCCATAGCTTGATGGTCTCTATCTGAACACCATTGCGTCCGTCCACTACCATCAGGGCTGATTCGCATGAGCGAAATCCGCAGATGGTCTCTCCGATGAATGCTGCTGTGCCCGGAGTGTCGAGAATATTGAGAGTCTTGCCCTCCCAATTGAAGGATACGAGGGAAGCATGAATGGAGATCTTGTTAGCAATCTCCTCTTCAGTGTAGTCACTGGTGGTTCTTCCACTTTCTACAGTTTCTGCCCGGGAAATCACCTTTGCATAGAACAACATCTGTTCCAATAGAGTAGTTTTCCCGGTTTCATTGTGGCCGATGATGGCAACATTCCTCAGGTCTGCGCTGACAACGCTCATAATTCCTCCTTTGATCACCGTCTGTGCCCGGTGTCTGCGAAAAGCATAGACCAATGGTAAGCCCCAGAACCCCATATGTCAAAAGAATTCTTCATGTCATGCTGTTTCTTGGAGATAATTGATATTTGCTGATCAGGGAAACCATCATGGACAAGCTGGTAGTGAGTATCTACCATGAGGTCGCTGGCTTTTCATGAAGGATTACAATGAGCCAGTGCTTATTTCACCAGCCAGGTCCAAGATGCTAAAAGATACGTTTAGATACGTTTACCTCATTTCCATTGCTTTGGCTCACACCATACTGTAAGGTTGAAAGCCTATAGTGATCAAGGAGATGCATCACTGAAGGCATAGCGTGGACCCTACCAGCAGTATATGGCCATCACAGGGAGGAGCGTAGAAGATGAAGGGTGAAATGTACGTCATCGATATGTACGGCCCCAGAACTTGGATCCAAGGAGAAATGCATGCTTGACCAACAAACTTTACTTGTCATCGGAGGAACTGCAGCAGGGCTGAGTGCCGCTTCAAAGGCTAAACGGCTAAACCCTGCCCTCAAGGTCACAGTCTTTGAAAAAACAGGGTATATCAGCTATGGAGCCTGTGGCTTGCCCTACTTTGTTGGGGGTCTCATCGATGAGCCAGAGGACCTTGTCGCCGTTTCAGTCGAAGAGATGATCGGCAAGCGGGATATCCAGGTCCTTATCCACACGCAAGTCATATCTATAGATAGGGACAAGAAAAGCGTAGTGGCAAGGGCCTTGCACAGTGGAGAAGAAACAACCTATCGCTATACCTTCCTGGTGATCGCCACCGGCGCAACACCTATCATCCCAGCTATCGAAGGCCTGAAGGCTCAGGGTGTCTGCGTCCTTCGTACCGTTGAAGATGGGATCCATATGAAGGCCCTGGCCAGACAAAGTAGTCGCATATGCATTATCGGAGGCGGCTTCATTGGCCTGGAATTGGCTGAGGAGCTGACGCGCCTCCACAAGAAAATAACCCTTGTCGAGGCTCTCGATCGCCTTCTGCCCATGCTTCCCACAAGTTTTTCCAATCTGGTTAAACAAACGCTGGAGTCACGTGGCGTAGAGGTCCGCCTAGGATCGACCATCAGGAAAATTGTAGAGGAGGGGGGAAGGGTGACCTCTGTCATCGATGCAGACCACACTAGCATAGCTGCGGATATGGTTGTGCTTTCGGTAGGGGTGAGGCCTTCTTCATCCCTTGGTGCCGACGCAGGTCTGCTTCTTGGATTCAAAGATGGGATAGTAGTGGATGACCAGCAAAGGAGTAGCGACAAGGCTATCTGGGCATGCGGAGACTGCGTGCAGATGCATCACATGATTACGAAAAAGCCTACCCATGTCCCTTTGGGCACCACTGCAAATAAGATGGGTAGGGTTGCAGGCAGTGTGATAGGCGGTGAATCAGCAAGATTCCCAGGGGTGCTTGGCTCTCAGGTCACCAAGGTATTTGACCTGTACATTGCCGCAACCGGCCTCTCCTTTGATGAGGCGATCAAGGAAGGGTATGCAGCACAACAGGCCTCCATCACGAAATCTGACAAGGCCTCCTACTACCCAGGGGGAAGACAAAACCATATCAACCTGGTGTTTGAAGAGAAAAGTGGGCGCCTGCTGGGGGCCCAAGCTGTGGGCAGTGAATCAGTTGCCGGGAGGATCAATACGCTGGTGGCATGCATTACCGCAGGCTTTACCCTCGCCCAGATCAATTCCCTGGATTTGGTCTATGCACCCCCGGTAGCCCCGGTGTATGACCCCATACTTATTGCAGCAAATCAGGCTATGAAACTGCTGTAGGAGAGATTGATGGTCTTCTCTCCGGAGGATTTTTCATAGGTATGGTGTTTGTTCTTTTGCACTATAGGCATTGAAGGAGTCTGCGATCAGGGGCGGATACTCGCTTTGGCTGATGAAGGCATTGCATAGCATCACAGCCAGGCCCACCACATTCAGCGATACCCCGCCCAGGGAGACGCCCAGCGCCCAGGTGGGGGTTGCCCCAATATCATCCAGGTTCAAGGGAAGAAAGGTCATGACCGTACCGACTCCGATGCACAATCCTGCTGTCATCATGCTGATGTTCTGGTTCCTCTGTTTTTTCTCTAGCTCACCGATAAGAGCAAGGGTCTTCCCGTCAAGGCTTGGGTGCTGTTCCCTAAGATAGGCAAAGAACTCAGCGATATCCGAGTCCCTGCCCCAGTCGGTCTCCATGTTGTAGCTCCTTCCCCGATAGGTATAGCGGGGAGGGAGATAGCCAAAGAGCTTGTTGCTCCCTTCATGGTATTGGATGAAGGGCCTTGATAGAAAGCTTTGGCTTCGTATGTCTGATTTCTCAATGGAGAGGACTTCTTGAGAGGGAAAAGAGACGATGGTTCCATCGTCCTTCTGTATGGTGACCATCCCTAGCGTTGCATAGGAGGAGACCTCACCGCTGACCATGGTGCCGTCGCGAAGGGCCACTACGTCTTCAGCGAAGAGCAAGAGTGGGGAAGCTAGAAGAAGAAGTACCAGGATGATTGTACAGTGTTGTCGTTTCATAGCTAGGAGCATATCATACTTGAGGTATTTCATGCCATATGAAAAATCACTGGCAGGCAGCACTCGGATAGTAAAAAGGCAGATTCATCGTTCGTCGATAAACCTGCCTATCTGTATGGTAAGCTCTAGAGTATAGAGTTGTGTCTCAGTGTTACCTTGTAAAACTCACATTGTCATCGATGATGTGGTTGATGTCCTGTTTGAGCTTGTATGCGAACTGGTCCATGGCAGTTACGTCATTGGGCAGTTTGTCTCCATCTTCACAAAACAGGGTCCAGCAAGGGACATCAAGAGCTGCGCTGATCTTCTCGATGGTTGCAAAGGAAGGGGCCTTCCTTGAAGTCTCGATTTCAGTCACAAAAGACGTGGAAACGCCAATTTTTTCAGCAAGCTGAGCTTGTGTCAAAGCGAGTTTCCGTCTTCGCTCTTTCAAGTTCCTCGCGAAGATATCCTGTAAATTGTAAGTTCTAGCCATGTTGTACTCCTCTTCAGTAATCACTATATATCAGTTACTAAACGTGATTAGTAAAACTTCTTTTTCATTCCTAAGTCATTACCTTACTAGTATTTTAGACACGGAAACAGATATTAGGCAAGGGTTTGCCTAGCTATTTTTCATGGTTTTCATGGATTAATGCTGTTTCTGTGCATAATGATTGAATTCCATGGAGAAAGTTCCCCGCCCTTGGGTTGCAGACCTGAGTATCGTCGAATAGCCAAAAAGCTGTGCCAACGGTGCTTGGGCATGGATGTACTCTCCACTTGGCCTGCTCTCGATGCTGTTTACCAGACCACTTCGGCTTGTCAGGCTGGAGATCGCTTCACCCACAAAGAGCGAAGGCACGGCAATGGTCACTTGCATGATGGGTTCCATGAGGACAGGACTGGCCTGCTGGGCAACTTTGTCAAAGCACATTGCAGCACACGCTTCAAAGGCAAACTCTGAGGCTGTCAGTTCATTGTACTCGATGGAGGTCACCTCCACCTCCAGGTCACACACCTCATAGCCCATCTGTATGCCACCATTGAAGGAGTTGGTTATGCCCCGTTTTACAGCCTCGGTGTATATCTCGGGTATTCCCCGCACCTTTGCAGAACAGAGATAGTTCGTACCGCTTCCCCGGCTCAAGGGGCGCACAGTTATGCCCACCCCTGCAGTGTTCTCCTTGCCTGCAAGGACCTTGGAGAAATGCTCGGTTCCGCTTGCCTGAACAAGGATGGACTCGCGGTAGGTGACCTGCGGCTTTCCTACCCTCGCTTGGATCTTCATCTCCTTGGTAAGGCGGGTGACCAGCACATCAAGGTGCAGCTCCCCCATGCCGCTGATGACCAGCTGCCCGGTCTCCGCATCATCACGATGGGTGAAGGTCGGGTCCTCCTGGGAGAGGGTGGCGAGAGCTGAACGCAGCTTGTCCCCATCGCTGAGGGTGTTGGGCTCGATGGCAACCGATATGACCGGAGTGGGGAAGTGCATCTCCTCAAGCAGTACCTGGGCACCTTCGCTACCGATGGTATCACCGGTCCTTCCCTCCTTGAAGCCTACGATGACGCCGATGTCCCCGGCTTCGAGTTCGGAGAGGTCTTCGGGTCGGTTGGCGTGCATGCGCATGATCCTGTTGACCCGCTCACGCTTCTTCTTGCTGATGTTCATGATGGTGGTGCCCTTGCGAATCGTGCCGTTATAGACGCGCACAAAACTGAGGGGCCCGGCCTCCCGGTCAACCTGGATCTTGAAGATCAGGGCAAGAGGAGGTTTTTCCTTATCATAGACAACTTCAACGTTCTTGCCTGACTTCTGGTTTATCCCAACCAATGGAGGGACTTCCGAAGGGGAGGGCAACAACGTGATGACCCCGTCAAGCAGGGACTGCACCCCGATATCCTTGAGCGAGGAACCTACAAAGACAGGAAGTGCCTTTCGCTCTATGGTTGCCTTCTTCAAGGTGGCCATGATCAGGGGCAGGGGAATGTCCTCGCCCTCAAAGTAGAGTTCGGTGATCTCATCGCTGAAGGAGGCCACGCTGTCGATGAGCCTTTCGCGCCACAGTTCAGCCTCGTCGGCCATCGCTTTGGGGATTTCATTCTCCACGATGGTCTTTCCCTGGTCGCCGCTGTCGTACGTTATGAACTTCATGCTCATCAGATTGATGATGCCCTTGAACTCGCTCTCCGATCCCACAGGAAGGAAAAGGGGAATGGGGTTGGCCCCGAGCTTGGTGCTGATCTCCTTGAGGGACTCCTCAAAGTTGGCCCCGAGGCGGTCCATCTTGTTGATGAAGGCGATGCGGGGCACACGGTAGGTATCAGCCTGCCTGTAGACAGTCTCTGTCTGGGGCTCAACACCCCCTACTGCACAGATG
Organism: uncultured Sphaerochaeta sp.; assembly: GCA_964527665.1. GTDB lineage: Bacteria > Spirochaetota > Spirochaetia > Sphaerochaetales > Sphaerochaetaceae > Sphaerochaeta. Next base: position 8,424 of record CAZGOK010000024.1, on the reverse strand, counting down.
ACCATGACAGCCCCGTCGAGGACCCTCAGCGAACGCTCGACTTCAGCTGTGAAGTCCACGTGTCCTGGGGTGTCTATGATGTTTATCTGATGTTCCTTCCAAAAACAGGTGGTTGCGGCACTGGCGATGGTAATGCCCCTATCTTGTTCCTGTTCCATGAAATCCATGGTGGCTTCACCGTTATCGACCTCACCTATGCGATGGTTCTCCCCTGTATAGAAGAGGATTCTCTCAGTGGTTGTGGTCTTTCCAGCATCAATATGTGCCATAATTCCGATATTGCGAGTCAGTTTCTCATTCATGTTTCTATCCTTCAACGATCTGGGCTAATATATCACATATAGCGAGGTTAATCAACGCGACGGATTGCCCAAAAGAATACGCAATGAGTTCAGTATCGCAAGGAAAGCCACACCGACATCGGCAAAAACAGCCCACCACATGGTGGCAAGGCCCAAGGCCCCGAGCACCAGCGTGATCAGCTTGACCCCAAGGGCAAAGCTGATGTTCTGCACCACGATGCGCCGGGTCTTCTTCGCTATGCGCACAACCTGGGGGATTGCCAGGATGTCATCGGTCATGATCACCACATCAGCGGCCTCGATCGCTGCGTCGCTGCCCCCCCTTCCCATCGCTATGCCCACCTTGGCCCGTGCTAGGGTCGGGGCATCGTTGATGCCGTCCCCCACAAAGGCGGTATGGGCCGATTTGGCCTCGATGCGGGCAAAGGCTTCAACCTTATCCTCAGGAAGCAACTCCCCTTGTGCCTCGTCGAGCCCGATCTGCTGTGCTATCTTCTGTGCAATCCCGAGCGTATCGCCGCTGAGCATCACCGTCTTTCGGATACCGAGGGCCTTCAGTTGTTTCAAGGCCTCCTTGGCTCCCTGCTTGGGGGTGTCCTCTACAGAAAACCGTGCCACAAACTGACCATCGATTGCCAAGAGGACTGAGCTTGTATCCTCTTGAGCAAAAGAGGGAGGGAGGGCAATGCCCCTCTCCTTTAGGAGCAGGGCATTGCCTGCCGCCAAGGCCTTTCCCTCAACCACTCCCACAATGCCACGCCCTGCTAGTTCGGTAACCGATTGTGCATGGATAGTTTCTTCTGCCTTCCCATAGGAGGCCAGGGCTTTGGCTATGGGGTGGTTGCTGCTCCTCTCCAGGATGGCGATGAGCCTTGAGGCCTCCGCTTCAGTGTAGGGAGCCCCTTCACTGAGGCTGAAGCCGACAACAGAGAACTCACCCTTGGTGAGGGTGCCTGTCTTGTCAAAGACCATCGTCTCCAACCTGCTCAGGGCCTCCAGGTAGTTGCCTCCCTTGACCAACAGGCCGTGGCGTGCACTTTTCCCGATGCCTGCAAAGTAGGCAAGGGGAACGGAGATCACCAGGGCACAGGGACAGCTGATGACCAGGAACACCAAAGCGCGGTAGAGCCAGGTTGAGAAGCCTCCCACAATGATGGTGGGGATGATGGCTATCATGGCGGCAAGGACGACAACGATGGGGGTGTAGTATCGGGCGAAGGAGGTGATGAACTGCTCGGTGGGGGCCTTGTGCGAACTGGCGTCCTCGACCAGGGCCATGATGCGTGTCACCGTGCTTTCACTGAACGCCTTGGTGACGAGGATATCCACAACGGATCCTACATTGACCGATCCGCTGAGAATCTCCGAGCCTGCCTCGACAAACCTGGGGACGCTCTCCCCTGTAAGGCTTTTGGTGTCGACCGACGTACTTCCCTTGAGAAGCGTTCCATCGAGGGGGAACCTCTCCCCGTTGAGGATGCGTAGCGTGGAGCCTACCACCACCTCATCAGGGGCGACCTTCTGGACACTGTTGTCCTCTGATACCAGACGGGCGAACTCGCTTTTCAGGTTCATCGCCGCGCTGATGGACCTCCTTGAGGTGTCCACTGCGGCACTTTGGAAGAACTCGCCGGTCTGGTAGAAGAGCATGACAGCAGAGCCCTCGCTAAACTGGCCGATGGCCATCGCACCCAAGCTCGCTATGCTCATCAGGAAGTTCTCGTCAAAGACCTTTCCGTGCAGGATGTTCCTGCCCGCCTTGAACAGTACATCGTAGCCGCTGAGCAGGTAGGAGGCGATGACAAACAGCTGTGCAACAAGGGGGTTGCTCACAAGGAGCCCCGTAATGAGCAGGGAAAAGGCAATGACGAGCCTGGCCAGGTTGAGGTTTATCCAAGGAGAGGTACTCTTTTCCTCCTTGGTCCCCCCACTGGAAAGCTCCAGCGACGGTTCTGCCTGCCTGGCGATGCGCTCTACGTGACTCCAGAACGACTCGCCCTTGCTGCCCACTGTCCTGACGGTAAGGGTCTTGCCCATGAAGTCCAGCGACACAAAGGAGACTCCCTCCATTTTTGCAATGGAGCGTTCGACCTTCGATGCGCAGGATGCGCAGTCAAGGCCGCCTACCTTCCAGGTGTGGCTGCTCTTCTCAGAGAGGGGCAGCAACACCAGAGCAGGGGCCGCCGTTTTTGCTACACGCTCGATATGTTCCCAGAAAGGGGCATCCTGGTCATGTTCGCTCTCAATGGTGAGCTTTTTGGCCATGAAGTTCAGCCGAGCCTCCTTGACACCCTGCTCCAAGGAGAGGGTGCGTTCGATCTCAGCGGTGCAGGATGCGCATGTAAGGTTTTCCAGGTTCCATATTCTCGTCATAGGGCAGTGATTCTCCTGTATATATCAATATATGATTGTATTCGAATATATAGTAGAAAGTTTGCCCTCTTTCGTCAAGCGAAATGGAGAGAGGTCCTTGGCCAAAGTGACTGGGACCTACACATCCTTGATACGTTCGGGCAGGATCTGCTTTTCATAGATTCCCAACCTCCCTGATGCTACATAGGAGAGGCTTGCGACCAGGAAAAGGGGGAGGGGGTTGGCATAGCCGAACAGCTCGAGGCCCAGGACAAAACAGGATAGGGGCAGTTTGGTGGAACCGCTGAGCATCCCGATGGAGCCGAACATGGCCATGGCCGAGACAGGAATGTGGGTCAGGCTTGCAAGCAGCGAGCCGCTTGTCGCCCCGATGACCAGTATGGGGATGACCTCCCCCCCTACAAAGCCGCTTCCAAGTGTGAGGGCTGTGAGCAACAGCTTCAGAAAGGGTGCACCGATGCCTGTTGTCCCCTGTTGTGCCTGCACGATGAGGTCCATGGAGAGTCCGTTGTACTGGAAGGATCCGGTGAAGGCGTAGATGAGCAGTGTTGCTCCCATCAGACAGGAGCTTGCAACAAGGGCACGCAAGAGCAGGCTGCCCCCGATCCTTGCGAACAGGCTTTTGGTGTGGTTGACAGCCAGGCAGAAGATCCGGCTAGAGAGGCCGAAGGCGATGGCCATGGCACAGAGGGCAAGCAGTGTCTTCACACTCAGGGGGAAGGGTGCCACTTGCAGGGGCCTGAAGGTGTGCACCCCCAGGCCCTGGCCCAAAAGGCAGGCTGTCACAGAGCAGAGCAGGCATGGTAGGAGGGCATCGGTGCGGTTCTCCCTGGGACTTGAGAACTGAAGGCCAAACAGGGTGCCTGCCACCGGTGCGTTGAACAACGCCCCAAAGGCGGCCCCGGCCCCGCTGATAAGCCAGATGCCCTGCTGCTTCATATCAAGGGAGGCCCCCTTGGGATAGAGGAGGAACCTCTCAAGGCGGTAGAGGTTGCTGCCTATGGATGCCCCTATCTGCACACCCACACCCTCCTTCCCTCCCGAGGCCCCTACAAGGTGGGTTATGCAGGTGTTGAGGAAGAGCAGGGGAGCCATTTTGGTGGATATCTTGCTGTAGTGTGAGCTCGGATCCTGCTTGAAGCCTATGGCTGAGGGGTGGGCTATGTCGATGATCCCCAAATTGATCATCTGGATGACCTGGCTCGCCCCATCCTTGAGGTAGGGTCCGAGCTTTGCATAGAGCAAGGCGGTCAGAACCGCCCCTGTCGGAATGAAGAAGATCAGCCAGAGGTGCTCTTGGCGCAGGGACGAACAAGCACCGACGGCGAGGGTGAGGGCGCTGATGACTAGGCCCACCGCCCCCCCTAGGAGCAGCGATCGAAGCACCCACGTCAGGGTCCTGTTTTTGTATCGCATCAGCACAGCTTTCATGCAGCCATACTACAGGTATTCCATCGTCAGGTACATGATAATTTTGGAAAACCTCTTGCAAAGATGGGAGAATCTTCTGCCTTTCATGGACATTGCCGGCCTTAGTTCCTACAATGGTGGTTCATCAACAATACAATCCCTGGTGAAAGCCATGTTTTTTCCGGGGTCGATTCGAGGGTAGGCACATGAACGAACAGGCACAGAGGGAAAATTCTCCCCTGTATGCAAGAATTCTCCATGAAGGGAGCAAGCAGGTCTGGAGAACCATGTATCTGAGTCTGCTCTGTGTGCTTGTCGGCGCTGTCGCTGCCTTCGGGTCCATCGGGTTCAGGTTTCTCATTGATTTTTTCCACAACCTCCTGTTTTCAGGCACCCTCTCCTTCAGGCATGACCCTTCGCTCTCCCCATGGGGCAAACTGGTCATCCTGGTCCCGGCTGTTGGTATTGCCCTGGCAAACTTCATCACCGAGAAATGGGCTCCCGAGGCAAAAGGCCATGGGGTTCCTGAGGTGATGGTTGCCGTTGCAAACAATGGGGGGAAGATCAGGCCGGTGGTCGCCTTGGTAAAGACGCTTGCATCGGCACTTACCATCGGCAGCGGCGGCTCGGTGGGAAAGGAGGGGCCCATCGTCCAGATAGGCTCATCCTTCGGCTCTACGCTCGGGCAGCTGTTCAAGCTCAGCCCGAGGGAGACCATCATCCTCGTAGGGGCTGGGGCAGCAGGGGGCATCAGTGCAACCTTCAACGCCCCCATAGGCGGGGTGATGTTCGCATTGGAGCTGATCATGCCCGAGTACAGCATCATGACCATCATGCCGCTGGTGGTCTCCTCCATAGTCTCCACCTACATCTCCACCATGATCTTGGGCACCCATCCCGCTTTTGTCATCCCCCAATACATGATGATCTCCTCCTATGAGTTGCTGCTCTACGCCCTGCTGGGTTTGGCCGCAGGTCTGCTCTCCGTCGCCTTTATCCACCTGGTCTATTTTGTGGAGGACTTTTTCAAAAAGATCAAGGTTCCTTCAGTGCTCAAGGCATTGGTGGGTGGAACACTTGTCGGGGCGATCGGGTTGTTCTGCCTGGAGGCCTTCGGCTCCTACTATGTCTACGGGGTGGGCTATGATTTCCTCAACAAGATCCTGGCAAACGAGATGCGCTCCATAGGGGTGCTGCTCGCCCTCATAGCCTTGAAGCTCCTTGCCAACACCCTTACGCTGGGGTCCGGCGGGTCGGGGGGGATATTCGCTCCCTCTCTATTCCTGGGGGCCGCCCTTGGAGGCTCCATTGGCATTGTTGCGAACATGATCTTGCCCGGCTCTGTCGGCCCTGTTGCTGCGTATGCGATCGTGGGGATGGCGGCGGTTGTCTCCGGGGTAACAGGGGGGGTGCTCACCTCCATCATCATGATCTTTGAGATGACGCGCAACTACGAGATCATGCTGCCTCTTATGTTGGCCTCTGTGCTTTCACATTTTGTGGCAAAGCTGCTGTACAAGGAGACGATGTACACCAAAAAGCTTACCCGAAGGGGAATTAACATTCAGTTTGACAAGCGTGTCTCAACGTTCAAGATGCTGAGCGTAGGAGAGGTCATGCAAAAGCATGTCGTTTCGTGCAGTTCCTCTTCCACGGTAAAGGAGACCCTTGCCTGCATGCATGAGCACAACCTTGGAGTCCTTCCGGTCATCGACGGCAATGAGGTCCTTGGGACCATCAGCTACAAGGAGCTCTATACGGCAAAGCCCGGGCAAAGCGAATGCATAGAGTCCTTGGTCAACAGGAAAGACATCACCATCCCCATCAAGGCAGACCTCTATGACGCCCTTGAGGTGATGCAGGAGGTCAGGGGGGACATCCTCATTGTCCTTGACAAAGAGGATGTCGTGGGGCTGGTAACGGTGAAGAGACTGATTTATAGTTCTATGGACAAACGACGGACGTCCTAGAGGATAAAGGAGAGAGCATACCAATGTTGGAACATCTGAAACAGCAAGTATACGAGGCTAACCTACAACTTCCCCAGTACAAACTGGTGACCTTCACCTGGGGCAATGTCTCAGCGGTCGACAGGGATACCCACCTGATGGTGATCAAGCCCTCGGGCGTCACCTATGATGTGATGAAGCCTGAAGATATGGTTGTCATCGACCTGGTCACCGGCGAAAAGGTGGAAGGCGCGTACAAGCCCTCCTCGGACACCCCCACACACCTGGCCCTCTATCGAGCCTTTGGTGACATCGGAGGCATTGTCCATACCCACTCCCGCTGGGCGACGATCTTCAGCCAGGCGGGAAAATCCATCCCACCGCTGGGCACCACCCATGCCGACTACTTCTATGGGGAGATCCCCTGCACGAGGAAGATGAGTGAAAAGGAGATTACCGGCTCCTACGAAGAGGAAACAGGCAACGTCATCATTGAGCGCTTCGCCACCCTCGACCCTGTAGCGGTCCCTTCTGTATTGGTGCACAGCCACGGACCCTTCTCCTGGGGCAAGGATGCCTCTGAAGCGGTACACAATGCGGTTGTCCTGGAAGAGGTTGCCATGATGGCTTGGCATACGATGATGCTCAACAACCAACAGCAACAAGATATGCAGAAAATCCTGCTGGACAAGCATTTCCTGCGCAAGCATGGCAAGGATGCCTATTACGGGCAGGCCTAGATATAGGTGGCAGCACTAGCGTACACCCCTTGTGCGACTGACAGATCGAGGAGACATGCTTGGTCTCCCTCCCCATACAAAAACAGGATGACCAAAGCCTTGGCACCGGTCATCCTGTTCAATGCATTCCTATCCTATTGTGCTCTTTCAGCAATCTCCATGCACCCTAGGTCCACTCGTTATAGAGCTTCTCTATTTCAGCCATCTCCTTGGCATCACTGGGCTGCAGGTTCCTGAATACCTTGTATTTGGCCCTGAGGTAGGCAAGCACCATCTGAGCTTCCTGGCGGTCACTCATCTTGGTAAGGGGGACTGAGGAGTAGAACGGTTTCACCGCACCCCCATCCTTGCCCTCATAATAGCGGTATTTCTCAACATTGGTTGATTGCTTGTTCCAGTCGCCCTCCATCTTCCTGAACTCCTTTGTCCGCTTGGAGGCACTCCAGTTGCGGCTGTAGAGCTCCTGGGCAAACTTCTTGTAGTGGCCGGGGTAGAGCAGGTGCGGATGCAGTGTCTCCATCGCCTTGCGCATGTAGCTGACGGCCCACACGCTGTTCCCAAACGAGATGAATCCCCCGGGAAGTTCGTCATAGAGGCTGGAAAGCACATACCACGTTTCCGTGGAATCGAGGGTGTTGAACTCATTGACCACCATGGTAAGGTCCTCAACCATCCCCTTGGCCTTGCCAAGGGCGTTCAAAGGCCCCTTGGTCTGGCCCCATCGCCCGCTGTTGGAGGCTTTCCAGAGGTAGGCGAGTGCATTGGGATGCTTTTCAATGGATGCGATGGCATAGGCCTCACCCTTTTCATATTCGATATACTTGCCATCCTTGTCCTCATCAGGGAGTTCGTCACCTATGGAGACCTGCAGGCGTGCAAGGCGCCACAACACCTCAGAGTGCTCAACGTCGGTGGTGGCGAGCTCCTTTTGCCTGAATAGCTCAGTTTCACAGCGGGCGTACTCCTCCTGGTCTTGCAGGAGGTCAGCTTGTGTGAAGTCAGGGGCGGCTACCAGGGTGGCAGTACCGAAGAAAAACAACAACAGTGTGATCACAACAACAGTTCGTTTCATAAGAGGCTCCTTGTTACTCTAGTGCATAAAACGTTTGAGAAGGGAGAACTTCCCCTTGAAGGGGGCGTACCGGAGGGGGACATCCAAAAAGGTATATTTCTTCAGGATGCTTTTTCTATGGCTGAAGGTCCTGAACCCATCCTTTGCATGGTAGCTGCCCATTCCGCTAGCCCCGACTCCTCCAAAGGGGAGGTGTGGGTTGGAGAGGTGCAGGACGGTGTCGTTGATGCAGCCCCCTCCATACAGCAGAGAGCCCACCACGCGCTTTTCGTTGTGCTTGTCCTTTCCAAAGTAGTAGAGGGCGAGCGGGTGATCACGGTTTTCGATAAAGGAGCATGCCTCAGCAAACTGGTCGAAGGCAATGATGGGCAGGATGGGGCCGAAGATCTCATCGGTCATCAAAGGAGAGGAGAGCTCTGGCTCGGTGAGGATGGTCGGTGCTATTTTCATCAGTTTGGGGTCGAGCTGTCCCCCATAGGCAAGCGTGCCATTTCCAAGCAGCTCGGTAAGACGGCTGAAGTGCTTCTGGTTGATGATCTTGGGAAACTCGCTGTTGTTCAGGGGATCGGTGCCATACA
>CAZGOK010000023.1:0-15982 GCA_964527665.1 uncultured Sphaerochaeta sp. | reverse complement strand
TGATGGTGTAGGGCATCAGGGGTTTGTCCATCTCTGTCCTCTCAGCCAAAACAAAGGAGGGCTGCTCGATGGCCCTGATGGTCACCCCTGGTGCAACAGGTTGCACTTGGGGCTTTTGCAGTACGGCGGCGAAGGCGGGAAGCGTTGGGGTTTCCCTCGGAGTTTCTACGGGTGTCTCTACGGGTGTCTCCATCAGGGTCTCCGTAGGAGTCCCTTCCGGTGTTACCATCTCGTTGAGCAGCTGTTTGGCAAGCATGAGGTTGGGATAGGTGGCATAGGTAAGGTAGTAGCCGGTCTGTATGGCCTTGGCCTTGGCCTGGCCCTCGTGCATCCCCAGTTTCTTAAAGGTTTCAATGGTGCGTGTGGCGCGCGTGATGGAGTTGTAGGAGGTGGCCTCACCCTTGAATACCGTAACAGACTCCTCGGTGTCGTCGGTGATGACAAACATCTCCCCGTCTCCGGTAAGCTTGAACAGCGATACAGGCGTTGATACGCTCAGCGTCCCTGCGCCCATGTCGTAGGTGTTGAAGGTTGCCTTTCCCTTTACCAGGTAGAGGGAGGGGTTGTCGCTGATGAGGTCCCCTGTGACGAGGATGGAATCCTCATACAGGTTGATGGTCCCCTTGGGGGTGACAATAAGGATAGGGGAGTCCGGGTTGTTGATGACCCACCCCTGTCCGATATTGGAAGCGACCTCTTGGGTTGCATCGAGGGCGACCCCCTGGCTGTCAAATATATGAATGCCGCCTATGTCTCCATCACCGATGAATACAGAATCCTGCGCAGCTAAAGGTACCATTGCCAGTGCAACCAACAAGGCGAGACATACTCTTTTTCTTCCCCAACTCATAGCTTCTCCCTATAGGATTGAAATCCTTACCGCTGTGTCTACTTGTAACGTCGATTGGGCATGTTCATCAAATACCATGCCAAGCCCGATCGTAAATGAGTAGGGTTTGATCTTTATGATCGCTGATGCGGCTATTTCCGCATTGCGCAAGGAAAACAAGCCTTCGACAAACCCCTCATCCGTACTGCTAGGATAAAGCTTTTCATAGCTCAAGTCCAGTGAAACGATATTGAATAAGCGTTTGTCGATTCGTACATTAGCTTGGAATGTATGGTTGGAAAAAACCCCGCCCGAATAATCGCTTCGTATCCTTGAGCGCAGATATGCACCGAGCCTGGTGAAGTTCAGCCCGGCCATCGCATCGACTCTCATCGCCCCATCCTTTAGAATGGAGTTTGTCCTGTCCTCAAGGGTCAGCTGTTCAAAGCCCGAATCAAAGTAGTCGGTGTAGTACGTACCGAAGACAGGGATGGTGATGCTGGTGTTGAACAGGAAGAAACTCATGGAGTGGCCGAAGAAACCATAGCGGGTTGCAAGGGCCGGTTGGGGGGAGAATGCTCCCGGGCTCTGGATCAGCAGGTCGGTAAAGAAGGCAAGGGTGAAAAAGTCACTGGTGATCAGGGGAACTCCCATATCCAGTGAGATGAGCTTGCGTGTATGCGGTTTCTCCGCATCCCGCTGTGCAAAGGATGCACTGGGGTTCTCTGCAAAACTGACCCCGAGCTCCATACTTGAGAAGTAGGAGAGGGGGTACTTGTTGCTGAGAGGCCGTGCATACAGTCTCCAGGCCATCAGTGTCGGCTCGACCAGGTCGTTGGTGACAAACTCAAAACCGGCATTGGGCACTCCGACCAGCTCCCCGTCAAGGGTGATGTTCAGTCCTGGGCGTGAGGTGTGCGCACCGACGCTCAGGTCAAAGTAGCCGTTGAGCAGGGCCCCGTCACCTAGTGTTATGCCGACCAGCTTTCCATAGCGGATGTAGATGGGCTCATACCTGTCTCCCCACTGGGCATACCGTATGAACGAGCTGTACTTGCCCAAGGCGGAGAGCACAAAGTCAGTTGTGCTCTGATTAGCGCCTCTTGTGGGAAGCTTCCAGTCGGAGAAGTCGATATCAAGGGTGAAGGGGTCGGTTGTAACATGGCCTTGGAGCCTGAGGTCGAGCTGGAATGCGAATTTCTTGAAAGAGAAGTCCGGTGCGTAGGAGATGCTGAAGAAACCATCGGAGGTGGCTGTACCCTCAAGAAGACCACCAAGGGAGTCTTCAAGCTGGCTTTGTCCCAGGTCGATGGGACGGATAGGGCCTCCATCATCTTGGGAGGGTTGTTCAGGCTCAGGTGCACCGTCTTTTGCCCCAAGAAGGACAAGCGCCAAGAGAGCGATGACCAACAACAGCGAAATTCTCTTTTTCACGGGCTTTCCTCCTCCTTTCCTATCATTACACATATGCAGTATAGCTGTAAACCTAGTATAGCGTATATTGGTTACACTCGCCCTTCAAAGGTATGTGCATGATAGATATGCTCCCTGGTGAACTTGTCCATGTGGGTGAGCTGTTGTATAAGGGGTTTCAGTTGCGATCGGATGTTCGCCTGGTCAAAGGGACACACCGGCTTTACGACAGGTAGGTCATAGTATTTCGCCAGTTGTTTCAGCCTCGATTCATGGATCTCTATCATGGGCCTGATCATCTGGATCTTCCCTCCGAAGAAGGGCTGTACCGGCTGCATGGTGGAGAAGTTTCCCCGAAAACAGAGGTTCATCATGCTCGTCTCCACCAGGTCGTCCAGATGGTGGCCCAAGGCTATGATGGAGATGCCCCGCTTCTCGCACTCCTCAAAGAGGATGCGCCGGCGGTTTCGCGAGCAGAGATAGCAGTTGAACTCCCCCTTGAAGGAGGGGGGGTACTGGTGTTCGTCGGTTATGGTGAGCTTGATGTCCAGGTCGGCGAAGTATCTCTGTAGCTTTGGTCTGAACTCCTCGGGTATGGAGTGCTCGACCCAGTTTATCATCAGGGCCTCCAGTTCATACTTGATGGGCAGCCACTTGCGCCTCAGCGAGAGGGCCAGGGCCAGGCCAAGAGAATCCTTGCCCCCTGATACGGAGAGCAGCACGCGCTCGCCCTCGCGTATCATGGAGTAGGTGTTGATCGCCTTGCCCGTATGCTTGATGAAACGCATCACCCAAGGGGGCATATCCCCCTCGATGAGCTTGCTGTAGGAAATCTTTTCCAGAACCTCGTGCATCGTTATGACTCCAGTGCCCCCAGGAGCGCTTCGGCGGTCACGTAGGAGGGTGTGAAGATTCTGGTTTTTCTGAGGTTTTTTGTAAAGACCTTTCCCACATCTTGTGAAAAAACCGTATCAGCCTTGTCAAAGGCGATGGCTCTTCCATCCTTCAGTATAAGGGGGATGTCCGATTCAAACATGATAGGCTCGGGAATGTCCACAACCACCTGATATCTCTCCAAGCCCTTGTACCCATAGCCTTCCCTGAGCTTCTCACAAAGTCGCTCTTCGATGTCCAGCCTCTCGCTAAGGTGGGATGCCCCCCTGTCCAGGGCACGGTTTTCATCAAAGTCCTCTTCATAGCGGCAACTGAGCATCTGGTTCTCCCTTACCTGCGAAAAGAGGGTCAGAGGCTTGTAGTCCAGCCTGTCCGCAAGCATGAAGAACTGCTCGTCATCGAGGACGTAGAGCTCCCTTGGGGTGAGGATGCCATCCTGTAAGGAGAGCAGCAGGGCTTTCTTGATCATGGCAGTGGCACTGCGCACTCTCTTGTGCCAGTATATATTCTTGTACATGAGATATTTGCTGAACAAGAGGTGCTCAACCGACCCAGCCGCTGCAAGGGGAAGGGCAGCCCTTCCTTCGAAGATCATCAGCTTGTCGGTGATGTAGGATACATCTTGCATGCCGTAGGGGACTCCACAGAAAAATGCATCGCGGTTGAGGTAGTCAAGCTTGTCCGGGTCCAGGGTCCCAGAGAGCAGGCTGCGGTAGAACTGGATCTCGGCATTGGTATTGGGAAGGCTTTCATCGATGATGGTTGCCACCAGCGAGGGGGAGCACCCGCTGTCAATGATGGCATCATGGAGCTGGCGGTCCTCCTCTATGAGGGAGGCCGCTATCGCCTCATGGGATAGCAGGGGCAGTTCCTTGAGCGAATGGGCAAAGGGAAAGTGCCCGATGTCGTGTAGAAGCGCTGCACAGAGGAAGGTGCGCATCCCCTCTTCGCTCAAGGCCGTCTCCTGACCGCTGCTCAAGGCCTGCCTGAGCAAGCTGGTGAGGATGGTGTAGCTGATGTGGTATACCCCGAGGCTATGGTCCAGACGTGTATGCACTGCCCCCGGATAGAGATGGAAGGTGGGCCCGAGCTGCTTGATGCGGCCCAGTTTCTGCACAACGGGAGTCATATAGATGCGCTTGAGCTCCTTGCTGAGGCGGATGTCTTTCCATAGGGGGTCACGGATGCTTACGGTGTAGTGGGTATGGAGGCTTGAGAGCTTTTTTGCTGTGGCGGTGTTCATACCTGCATAGTAAGGGCAAGCTGACCCCGTGTAAAGTGGAGAAATGAAGGAGGCCCCCTGATCTAGACCGGGGGCCCTCCCATATGGGTTGGTTTGCTGCTTGCTCTCTTTTCCTATGAAAAGATATTTGCACTCTTTCCCCAATCATAGTCAAGCTCCTTCAGATTTTCGCCGCTTGGCATGGGGTAGAAGAGGATATCCTTTCCCTTTGCAATATAGAAGCCGGTATCGACTATCTGGTAGGTGAACTTTGAGTCGAACGAGCGGTCGATGGTCTTTGTGATCTTATCCTCGTGGTTCTGCACCTCATGTATGCAGTCGATGAGGTGGTCCAGGTCACGGTCGAACATGCTTCCGATGTTGCCGGTCTTCTCCTTCTCATCAAAATCGATGCGCCTGACATCATTGAAGATGATTGCAGGCACCGTTATCTTCTTTTCGGTATCGTTGATGATGTAGTCGGCAAGGTCCTTTGGCTCCAGGGAGCTTGCGATGAACGGGTGGACCGGGCAGTGCTCCTTGTACAGGCCGTACCCGGCCCAGTTGTCAGGCCTTCGGTAAGGCTCCTGCGAAAGGCCCAGGGTGCTTCCATCCTTGGTGACAAGATAGATGTTCTTGTACTGCTCAAGGGGGATGTGCTCGATGACACGGTAGATCGAGAGGTACAGCGAGTGCTTCAATGTCCCGTCAGGGCGTGAGACGCACTTCCTCTTTGCATAGTCCCAATCGAAATAGTCAGAAAAGCCACCTTTGACCTCTGCGAACATCAAGCGTTCTGCAGAGCCTTTCTTGGAACCTCTAGCCATGTAGGAGCCGAACATCTTAGGTTCGAGCTGTGAGGCTATCAACGCTTCAATAGGGGAAAAAACTACATAATAGTATAACATCTCTATCCTCCTCATTTACTTCATCAGAAGTGAAAATAGGTTGTATTTGCTAAAGATCGAAACGGCTATCAACGAGACGATCGCCATGATCTTTATCAGGATATCAAGGGAAGGTCCCACCGTATCTTTGAGGGGGTCCCCAACCGTATCGCCTACGACAGCCGCCTTATGGGCATTGGATCCCTTTCCGCCGTAGTGCCCGTCCTCGACATACTTCTTGCCGTTGTCCCACGCCCCGCCGGCATTGGCCGTATAGAGGGCGAGCATGACAGAGGAGAGCGTAGTCCCGATGAGCAGGCCCCCCACAAACTCGGCACCGAAGATGAAGCCGCACACAAGTGGCGTAGCTACCGAGATCAGGGCTGGCACCCTCATCTCTGAGAGAGCTCCGGCACTGCTGATGCTGATACAGGTCTTGTAGTCAGGCAACGAGGTGCCCAGGATGATGAGCGGGTCCGCCTTGAACTGGCGCCGTACCTCCTGGACCATCTTGCGGGCTGCGTTTGCCACCGCTTCGATAAGAAGGCCGCTGAAGAGGTAAGGGATGGCCGCCCCCACCAAGGCCCCTACCAAGGTGAGCGGGTTGACCATGTTGAGCATCATCGCAGATCCATGGACTACATTCTCACCAGCCTGCGCATAGAGGTAGGAGGAGAACAACGACAGCGCTGCAAGGGTGGCCGACCCGATGGCAAAGCCTTTTCCGATCGCTGCTGTGGTGTTTCCCACCGCATCAAGCTTGTCGGTGATGCCGCGCACATCCGGGTGCAGCTTTGCCATTTCGCTGATGCCCCCTGCGTTGTCGGCAATGGGGCCGAATGTATCGACGGAGACGGTCACCGTCACAAAGCTGAGCATGCCGATCGCTGCCATCGCAACTCCATAGAGTCCTGCCACGACATTTGCAGCTATGATGGCAAAGCCAAGCACCAGGACAGGGGCGATGACTGAGATCATGCCGACACTCATCCCCTCGGTGATGGTGAGGGCGGCCCCTTCCATGGAGGCTGCGGCTATTTTTTGCGTAGGCTTGTAGTCATAGCTGGTGTAGTACTCGGCGATTCTTCCGATGATGATGCCGCTCACTATGCCAAGGACGGCACATGCCCACGGCGAGAGCGAACCCAGGGCAAAATGAATGGTGCTGAGGTCTTCAGATCTGAAGACAAGGTAGGAGACGATTCCTGAGGAGATGATCGTCAGCCCGGCTCCCATGAAGGTCGCTGCATTGAGCTCCTTATGAGGGTTGGAGGAGACCTTCTTTACCAAAAGAAAGAGGATGCCCAGCATCGAGGAGATGATGCCCACCGCCGCTATGAGTAGCGGCACATAGATGAGCTTTGCAACCAGTGAGGCATCTATATCCCCGTTTGAGAAGTAGATGTAGGCGGCGAGGATCATCGCAGAGACCAGTGCCCCCACATAGCTTTCAAGTAGGTCAGACCCTAGGCCGGCAACGTCGCCGACGTTGTCCCCGACATTGTCGGCGATGGTTGCAGGGTTTCTCGGGTCGTCCTCGGGGATGCCCGCTTCAGTCTTTCCCACCAGGTCTGCACCCATGTCGGCGGCTTTGGTGAAGATGCCTCCCCCTACACGGTTGAACATCGCTATGATGGAGCACCCAAGGGCGTATGAGCTGACAGTCATCGTGAAGGGAATGTCGGAAATGCCCAGCCAGTTGGTGTGGAAGGACAGGTTTTCGGGTGCCACCTGCTTGAAAAGCAAGCCGAACACCAGGTAGACGATTGCCAGGCCAAGTAGGGCGAAGCCACCTACACACAACCCCATCACCGAGCCTCCCCGGAAGGCGACGCGCAGCGTCTGTCCCAAGCTTTTTGTCAGGCGTGCCTCATTGGAGACACGCACATTGCTGATCGTCGCTATATTCATGCCGATCCACCCGGCGGTGGCGCTCATGGTCGCCCCCAGGATAAAGGCCAGGGCGCTAGGCAGGGATACAACGACCCCTAACAAGATGGCGATGATGATGGCGACCTTGATGATGACCGAGTACTCAAGCACCAGGAAGGCTTTCGAACCCTCTTGGATCGCCGATGCGATCTGTTGCATCTCGTCTGTCCCTGCATCCTTTTTCTTTACGCCGTAAAAGTTGATCGCGGCAAAGACTATCGCTGCGATAGCTACAATGATTACGAATCCTATCATTTTGTATCCCTCTGGAGATTAGTGTAATGCACACAAGGGCATTTACCAAGAGTTGCTTATCCCTAATTTGGTCGGCAAAAGAGCAGGCCGGTTTACCTGTGGAACGGTTCAAAGGGATGAAATACTGCTTGGAAAGGCGAATAGGTTTGACAAAAGCATGTCCATCGTCTACATACTAGGTATGAATATACACGCGCGTCTGTGTCTTGTGCTCTCCTTTTTGCTTGTTGGGGCTACCCTTGCCGCAGTGCCGCTTGCAACACGGCTCTCCTTCACCCTTACACCCCCCCTTTTGAGCCAGGACACCCTGATAGGGCAGTTGGTCGAACCTGAACAGGGTTCGGTCGAGGCCTATACCGCCCAGGCCCTCCAGGAGTCGTACGACCTTGCATGGATCGAGAGGTATGTCTCAAAGGATGTCAGGCCCTCCTTTGTCCGTAGCTTTGACCAGGAACTCTCCAGCCTTTTGCCCCAGACGATGCTCACCTTTGGAAAGGCTGTTCGCCGTCAGGAGAGCCTTTCTGTCCCCTTCAGATATGGGCAGGAGATGAAAAGCGGTACGTTTGTCTGGATTGAGGAATCTGAAGGGGTGTATACCCTGCTTTCCCTCTCACTGAACCCCTAGGGCAGGATCCCTCACTACCCCGATTTTGCTGTTATATATCGAATCCGTCCACTTGCTATCCACCTGAACAGTGATACAATGAAATATTACAATTACCTATAGATGGAGGTATCTATGAAAAAGTGTTTGTTCTTGTTGCTTGTTGTGATGATGGCCTTCTCCCCACTGCTCGCCCAGGGGTCCAAGGACGACGGTGCAGCCGCCAAGGAACTGGTGATCTATGCCAGTGTCGATGAAGCGAATGCTGTGAAGATTCTCGATGCCTTTACCAAGGATAGCGGCATCAAGACAAGTTTTGTGCAGCTCTCCTCTGGTCCTGCCCTTACCAGGATCCAGGCCGAAAGCGGAAGGCCCCAGGCTGACCTCTGGCTTGGTGCCCCTAGTGACAACCACGTCACTGCCAAGGTCGACGGCCTGACCATGCCCTACAAGGGCCCTTCCTTCGAAGCCTTGGGCAAGGAGTTCAAGGATGCAGAGGGGTACTGGAGAGGGTTCTACATGAATCCCCTCTGTTTCGGCGTCAATACCACAGCTCTTGCCAAACGAGGGGCCGCGATGCCAAAGAGCTGGGCAGACCTGCTCAAGCCTGAATACAAGGGCCTGATCCAGGTTCCGACTCCCCAGGCTTCAGGGACCGCCACCACCATGATCTACTCCCTGATCGAGATCATGGGCGAGGACCAGGCCTTTGCCTATATGGCCCGTCTCAATGCCAACGTGCAGACCTACACCTCATCAGGTACCGGCCCCTCCAAGGGCGTGAATGTCGGGGATGCCGCCATCGGCATACAGTTCTCCCCTGCATTCTTCCAGATGAAGGCCAATGGACAGCCTGTTGAGATAGTCTTCCCATCAGAGGGGTTTGGCTTTGAGTTCCCCGCAGCTTCCATCCTCAAGGGTGCGAAGAACTATGAGGCTGCCAAGATCTTCATGGACTGGCTTATCAGCAAGAAGGGCCAGGATGTCCTGAAGTCGACCGGGACATACTTCTATCCTGTCATCGACGATGCCGACATCGACCCGGTCATGCCCGCTTTCTCCACCTTGGATGTCGTTGGTGTGGACCTTGCCTACTACAGCTCGCGCAAGGCTGAGCTCGTTGAGCGCTGGGTCAGCGAGGTTCTCTCAGCTTCCAAGTAAGTATTTTGTATGTATATCGGTGGTGTGCCCAGGCACATCACCGATTCCCCACAACCCCTCCGACCCTCCCTTCATGTTGAGGTATCCATGATCAAATCCTATGTGAAACGCAATTGGCATGCCCTGGTTAAGCTTAGCCGGGACCCGCTGCTGCTGTGCGTCATAGTCGTTCTCCTGCTTGCCCTCATCCTGTTCATCATCTATCCGCTGCTGAAGGTCTGTATCGTCAGCTTCCAAGTCGACGGGCGCTTTTCCTTTGGAAACTTCACCTCGGTGATGACGTACAGCAATGGCTACTATATGAAGGCGCTGTGGAACTCCCTGTGGATGGGCTTTGCCACCGCTACCATCGGCACCTTTGTCGCCTTTATCTTTGCCTACTCGCTGACGCGCGCGAACATCAAAGGACAGAAGTTCTTCAACCTCATAGCAACGATTCCCATCATCAGCCCCCCCTTTATCGGAGCCCTTGCTGTTGTTATGCTTTTCGGGCGCAACGGGTTTGTCAGTTCAACCATACTGGGCATGGAGAATGCCAACGTATACGGACCTAAGGGCCTGCTCTTTGCCCAGGTCCTTACCTTTTTCCCTGTAGCGTACATCACGCTGCGCGGGGTATTGGAGTCCATCAGCCCGACTCTTGAGGATGCGGCGATGGACCTTGGAGGCAACCGCTTCACCATATTCCGCAAGGTGACCCTTCCTTTGGCCATACCGGGCATCGCAAGCTCTGTTCTGGTGCTGTTTGTTGAGTCGCTTGCCGACTTCGGCAACCCCCTGGTCCTTGCAGGGGCCCAGTTTCCCATCCTCTCCGTCCAGGCATACCTGGAGATAACCGGCATGGGCAACTTCGCAAAGGGCTCAGCCCTTGCCTTCATCCTCCTGGTCCCATCGGTCTCTGCCTATATGCTGCAAAAGTACTGGGTCAGCAAGAAGCAGTATGTGACGGTCACAGGAAAGCCTACCCAGTCCTCGAACACGATGGTGAGCAAGCATGCCCGATGGGCCCTGTTCGCCGTCTGCTGCGCCATCGCAAGTGTCATCATACTTGTCTATGCCAGCATCGTCTGGGGTGCATTCGCCGCCTCGTGGGGCAACAGTGCAAAGCTGACCTTTGACAACTTCATCTATGTCTTCAGGGTGGGCTTCGAGTCGGTGCTCGACACCATGGTCATAGCAGGCCTGTCAACGCCGATAGCAGGGGTCCTGGGCATGGTCATCGCCTTCCTTGTGGTGCGCAAGAAGTTCTTTGGGCGCAAGTTCATGGAGTTCTCCAGCATGTTGAGCTTTGCAGTGCCTGGAACCGTTGTGGGTATCGGATATATTTTGGCTTTCAACAAAAGCCCGATATATCTTACAGGGACCCTGGCCATCCTGCTGCTGAACTTCATCTTCCGTTATCTTCCTGTCGGGGTGCAGGGAGGGGTGGCCGTTCTGAGCCAGATAGACCCCTCCATCGAGGAGGCGGCCATAGACTTGGGAGCCGACAGCCATACGACCTTCAGAAAGATCACCCTGCCTTTGATGATCCCTGCCTTCTTCAGTGCCCTGATCTTCTCCTTTGTCCGCAGCATGACAGCCATCAGCGCAGCGATCTTCCTGGTCTCGGCCAGATGGAAGCTCATGACGGTGCAGATCATGAGCCAGGTGGAGAGCGGACGCATCGGCTCTGCTGCGGCCTTCAGCCTCATCCTGGTCGCTATCATCCTGGTGGCCATGTCGGTCATCAAGCTGTTCTTACGGCTGAAATACAATACGAAGAGTTCCATCTTTACCCGCTAGGAGTATAAAGCATGAGTGTAACACTGGTTAATGTGACTAAGATCTTCACCGACCAAGATGATAAGAACAAAGAGTTCACCGCAGTCAAAGAGGTGAACATTGAGATCCGAGAAGGGGAGATGGTCACCTTCCTCGGCCCTTCGGGGTGTGGCAAGACCACTACGTTGCGAATCATCAGCGGCTTTGAGCAGCAGACCAAAGGCGATGTCTATATCGATGGCAAGCTGGTCAACGACCTGCCTGCCAACAAGCGCGACTCCTCGATGGTCTTCCAGTCCTATGCAATCTTCCCCCACCTGACGGTAGCCCAGAACATAGGCTTCGGCCTCGAACTAAAGAAGTTCAAGAAGGCAGAAATTCAGAAGGAGGTCGATACGATCATGCAGACCATGGGCCTCTCCGCCTTGGGCTCCCGTCAGCCAAGTCAGCTCTCAGGAGGCCAGCAACAGCGTGTTGCCCTGGCACGCGCCATTGTCAACAAGCCGCGTGTCCTGCTGTTTGATGAGCCACTTTCCAATCTTGATGCAAAGTTGCGCGACCAGATGCGCACTGAGATCAGGCGCATCCAGCAGAAGTTCGGCATCACCAGCATCTACGTCACCCATGACCAGGATGAGGCTATGACGGTAAGCGACAGGATCATGGTGATGGACAAGGGTGTCATCCAGCAGATCGGCACCCCCTTTGAAATCTACAGCAGGCCGGTCAACCATTTTGTGGCTGACTTCATCGGGCGGGCAAACTTCTTTATCGGCAATGTCGTTTCCCTGGATGAACAGGCGACCATATCCATCAAAGGGCGGGAGTTCTCATTTCCTACCTTCAACAAGGATGTCAAAAAGGGCAAGCGCGCTACCATCGTCATCAGGCCGGAAGGGCTGCACATAACAGCTCAGAGCCAGGACTCCTTCTTCAACGGAACGGTCACCCAGGCTGTCTATCTCGGTTCGACCATGGAGTATGAGATCTCTGTGAAGGGCAGAAACGAGCCCATCGTGGCGATCTCGTATAACCCTGTGCTTGAAGGCTTCCATAAGGTCGGTGATGAGGTTGGGGTTACCTTCGACCCTGTCAGCGCCCACGTGATCAGCTAGGGTGGATGATGAGGTTCCAATAGGTGTCGCCCTCTCCATCTGTGGGATTTTAGATACCCATACCTATGGGTAATGACTAATCGTCGGCTTTGCTGTGCGAAACACGTGCAAAAAGAGGGAGGCAGCCATAGTGGGTGCCTCCTTTGTCATTCAATTACATGAGTACTACTGGTTTCTAGTATCAGCTCTTATTCTTCTGGTATTTTGGTTATTGGTTGGTCTTCTCTATCACCAGCACATAGTTGCCGCTTTGGGGAACATTGACGGAGAGTTCCTCCATCACCATGCCTTGCGTCTCACCCTTGGACTGATCATACTCGGCAAGCAACAGGCGCAGGTCCTCATTGAGGTCCTCCATGTTCAGCGTTATGGTGCGCTGTCCGCCTTTGATGTAGATCCTGACATGCTCCATATCAGCATCAGCTACAAGGGGGCCCGACCAGTTGGGCATCTCTTCAGGGTTGACCGGGGGAACCTTGCTGTATACCCCACAGCTGGTCAGTACAAGAGCTGAGAGCAGCAGGCTGCACACAAGGAGCCCCACCTTTGTCACCATAGTTGTCTTCATATTGTTAGTTTTCATATTTCCCCACCATGCATAGTAAAAACGAATTGCCCCATTTTGTAAACCAACGAAGGCAACAATAATTACAAGAAAGGGTATTACCCTCTAGATACTGGCCTAGCCCTTGATCTTCAGCTTGAACAGGGAGGCTATCTCCCTCTGTTCTGCTGTCGGGACGGTGAAGCTCTCATGCATCAGGCTCTCATAGCTCACCTTTGCATAGCTGGCCATGGTGGTGAGGGCCCCCCTGTATCCACCTCTTCCATGCTCAGCAAGAAAGCTGTCCATATAGGTGGTCATGACAAGCGAGAGGAACTGCAAAAAGGCCCTGCCTGAGAAGATGTAGGGGTCGTGGACCTCCAGGAGCCTGCAGTCCTCCTCGCTTTTCATGTCATCCCACTCAGCCTCAAGATGATTGCGCGTGAGGTAGGTGTGCAATGCCTGTTGGGGGGTATCTTCGCAGTTTGTCAACAGAGCCCAGTACCCCGCATGGGAGGAGTCGAACACCTCTTGGGGGTCGTTGCGATACAGGACACTGCGATACCCTTTTGACGAGTATTTCACCTCGAAATACTTGTCATAGAGGCGCTGGTGCTCTTCGACAAGGTTGTTCTCCAACAACTCGCTTTTACAGGCGAACAGGATGTTGGAAAGATTCCTCCTCTGTTCCCCCCTCCATGATGCATCATAGTAGATATGGACAAGCCCATACCCCTTCACGGGAACAGAGATGCCCTGAAGCCTTGTACCATCGCCTGTGCAGATGGTCGGCCCTTGCCCGATCGCCTGCTTATGCTCGCTGATCAAAGAGGAGATCCATCGCTTCTGCGAAGGGACACGGATGAGAAATCTCTGGTCCTGCTCCAGCAGCGATAGTATCCGATTCCGGGAATAGAATACCCTGTTGAGTACCAAGGTAGTCCTTTCCAAGGAGAGCAGTCCCATGCGCAGGGGCAGGATGTCAAGGGTCGGGATATCCTGCATGGTTCCTCCGAGCACGGTGTAGTTGCAAGGCCGCCCGTCCCGCCTGTCGGTGACCACTACCATGTTGTTCTGCTCAAGGGCCCCCTTGTCGCGGTTATGCCCATAGTAGAGAAACGGGTTGTGGCTCTTGTACGAAGCCTCGCTTGAAAGGTCATACAGAAGGTATTCTGTTTTGCTGCTGCCTTTGTTCCAGCTTTCAAAGAACTGGCCTTGCCTGTTCTTGTTCAGGGTCTTGAGCAGGTCCTTGACCTTTTCCGGCTCAAAGGGTGCCCCCTCCAAGTTGCAAGAACCTGTCAGGTGGTTGTCCTCGCTGACCAGGGAGAATACCAAGGCCTTGATCATGGCAAGTTCCTCCTCTGAAAAGACCTTCTTCAGATGGAGCCTGAGCTTGCTTTGCACAAAGATCTTTTCGAGAAGAAGCATCTTGCCTACAGGTTGGATGGAAGCTATGCGCTGTTTCTCTAGGCCCTGGAGCAGACCCTGCTCGCTTCTGTAGCGATGGTTGTAGAGAGGCTGCTGTGTTTTGCTGTCCAGCTTTCCCATGCAACGGCGGACATGGCGGGTCTGTTGCTTGTCACTATCCCAGTAATGTTGGTCCTGGTAGAGGTAGACAACCCCAGTTTTCTTGTTTTTTATGTGCAGTATCGTGGGTTTTGATAAATTCTTTTCCATGTTATAATATATACCATGAAACAAGGGGTAAATCTAGGGTAAAACTTATTATGGTAAAGATTTGTATAATAGTTTAAGTATTAGATAAATATATATGAGTGTTTGTTTAATTCTATATAGAGTAATGTTTAAGATATTAATGGGTTGTGTAATTTATATAAGTAATGATACACTATAGCTATATTTCACACCAAAGGAGAAATACTATGAAGAACGTTATACCTATGAAAAAAATCTTGCTTGTTGCAAGCCTCATCATTGCTTTTACGATTCCTACCCTCTTTGCCCAGGCTCAGAGTGAAGACGCCAACACCATCTCATTTGCAGGATCGGGTGGGTATCCCCCCTTCAACTACATTACCGACAGCGGTGATGTAATTGGCTTTGATGTCGATGTCGCCCAAGAGATTGCAGATCGCCTGGGAATGAAGATGGAGTACAAGACAACCGCGTGGGACGGCATAGTCGAAGGGCTGAGGGCCAAGCGCTATGACGGTATCCTTGGCAGCATGGGCATTACCCCAGAAAGAGAGGAGCGCGTAGACTTCTCAATCCCTTACTACTATAGCGGACCCCAGCTTATCGTACGCAAGGACAGCTCTATCAAGGGCCCTTCAGATCTGAAGAGTTCAGATGCAGTTGCCCTGGTAACCGGAACTACGTTCGAACAGGACGGAAAGAAGCTTGGTGTTGTGGTGAAGCTGTATGAAGATGACAACCAGACCCTGATGGAACTGATCAACGGCCGTGTTGAGGGCGTGCTTACCGATAGGATTGTCGGACTCAACGCAATCGGCAAGCTCAAGGGCGGAGACAAACTTACCCTGGTAGGATCGACTCTTCGTACTGAAACGATGGGCATCGCATTCCATGATGATGCTGATGAACTGCGTGAAAAGGTCAATGCAACCCTGAAAGAGATGTTTGCAGATGGAACCATGAAAAAGATCAGCGGAAAGTGGTTCAACGGACAGGACATCACGGTAAAATAAGGTATAGGTAGATAGTCTATGGATATATTTCCTTGGGATTTTTCAGTAATCCCCCAAAAATTCTTTCTTTTTGCCAGTGCCGCGAACTATACGCTGCAGATAACATTCTTTGGCGTCCTGCTGGGACTGCTCATCGGGTTGGTAGTGGCTCTGGGAAGACTTTCAGAAAACAAATTTCTGTCTTCGATATCAAGAGGATATATCTTCCTGGTTCGGGGAACCCCATTATTGGTACAGTTGTTCATAGTCTATTACGGGCTGACTTCGATCGTTACCATCGATCCCATTCCCTCGGCAGTCATCGCACTGGCTGTCCATAACGGGGCCTACATTGCCGAAATCTTCCGTGGTTCGATCCAGTCGATCCATTACGGACAGATGGAGGCGGCCAGGAGCATAGGGATGAGCCAAGGCAAGGCAATGCGCAGGATCGTCCTGCCGCAAGCCTTCAAGCGTGCAGTCCCCTCGTTGGGAAACCAATTGATCATCGCCCTCAAGGATAGTTCACTGGCTTCGACCATTGCTGTCCCTGAGCTTATGCTCAAGGGCAGGCAGATGGGCTCCTCGACTTTTATGTATATGGAAATGTTCATCATCGTCGGTATCTGGTATCTGATAATGACCAGTGTTCTCTCGTTTGTAATGCATCGCATAGAGGAAAAATTGAAGGTGAGTGACCGTGATTGATCAAGTGAA
>CAZGOK010000022.1:0-16440 GCA_964527665.1 uncultured Sphaerochaeta sp. | reverse complement strand
CAGCCTTGGCCCTTGCTATCTATCCTAGTCGCGAAGAAGCGATAGAGCACATGGTGCACATCAAGGATACCTTCGTCCCAATCGCAGAACATGTGGCCTTGTATAAGGAACTAGAAGAGAAGGTCTATAGGCACATAGCTACCCAGGTTGATGATCTGTTACAGGCATCGCATGCACTTCTTTCGAAGTAACGCCTAGGGTTTATGGACGATTGCTTGACTTGGCTCATAGTACCAAGAGCGCCGTATGCAAGAATGGCAACAAACTCCTGATTTGCCATTGCATTGAGAGCCCTGTAGGACCTAATCGATAAAAAAGTGTTAGATACTTGTCATTAGCAACTAAAAGCATTATATTCTCTTAGGTAAACCATAGGAGATAGTAATGAAAGACCTTTTGATAATAGGCGGAGTAGCCGCCGGAGCGACAGCAGCTGCCAGAGCCCGTAGAATAGACAACGAAGTGAATATAACCCTACTGGAGGCAGGAGCCGATGTCTCCTTTGCCAACTGTGGCCTGCCTTATTACATAGGAAGGGATATTGCATACCGGTCATCCTTGATCTTGGCCAGTGAAGAGACCTTTGACGACCAGTACAAGGTCAAGGTCCATACCCATACCGAGGCCATCGCGATCAATCGTGCCAACAAGCAGGTACGTACACGGAACACGAAGACCGGAAAAGAGCAGGTGTTCTCCTATGATTCGCTCATTCTCGCCCAAGGGGGAAAGCCTGTCGTTCCTCCTCTCCCTGGTGTTGATAAGGAGCATGTATTCCAGCTGTGGACACTTGCTGACATGGATAGGATAGACCACTACATCAGCGAGAAAGAGCCCAAGAAGGCAGTTGTCGTCGGTGGAGGCTTCATTGGCCTTGAAATGGTCGAAGCTTTAACCAAGCGTGGTATTAGTGTAACCCTGGTTGAAATGGCACCACAGGTAATGCCAAATCTGGAAGGGGAGTTTGCCGCCTTCATCACAAAGGAACTTCAGGACTACGGAGTACAGCTCAAGCTGGGCAAGTCAGTGAAGGCCATCGAAGACAAACGTGTTCTCTTGAACGACGGCTCTACCGTCGATACTGATTTTGTCCTGCTCTCAGTTGGAGTAAGGCCTACCTTGCAACTGGCCAAGGATGCACTGCTTGAAATAGGGGATGCAGGTGGCCTGCTGGTGGACAAGGGCCTGCGTACCAGTGACCCCTCCATCTTTGCTGCAGGGGACATGGTCGAAGTGGAGCACACCATCCTTGGAAAGAGGGTTCGCATGCCCCTTGCCGGTCCTGCCAACAGGCAGGGAAGGATAGCGGGGGAGAACGCTCTCGGTGGTTCGCGCACCTATTCAGGGGTTTCCGGCTCTTCAATCGTAAAGGTATTTGAGGCAGTTGCAGGATCGACAGGCATGTCGCTCAAGGGTGCCAAGGATGCAGGCTTCGATGCCGAGGCTGTGGTTGTCCACAAGGCAAGCCATACCTCCTACTATCCCGGGTCTGAGAAAGTGAGCCTGATGCTTGTCTGGGACCGCAAGAGCAAGAATATCCTTGGAGCCCAGGTAGCAGGACGTGTCGGTGTCGACAAACGCATCGATGTGATTGCAACTGCCATTGCCGGAGGACTCACCATCGAAGATCTCTCAGAGCTTGACCTCGCCTATGCCCCTCCGTTCAACTCGCCCAATGGCCCGGTCAACATGGCTGCCTTTACTGCAGAAAACCACCATAGCGGCTTTAGTCCTTCAGTGCTGGCCCAGGATATCGAACTGTTTGTCCTGGAGCACCAACCGATAGTCGTCGACCTGCGTGACCCCATCAGCTACGCAAAGGCAAATCTGAAGGGGAGCAACAACCTCAGTCAGAGTGCCATCAGGGAGAACCTGGATAAGATTCCCCAGGGTCATCCGCTTCTGCTGATCAGCGACGATGGTCAGAAAGGACATGTGGCGTTGAGAATGCTCAAGGGCTCGGGCTTTGAGCAGGTGTACAACGTCAGTGGCGGGTATATAAGCATCGAGCGCCATGCCCGTGCAATAGGGTATCCCCACCTGAGCGTGGGCCTCTATCCTGTCGAGCGCAAGAGTGTAGAGGGCGACGGACTGTTGTGCCCTGCCCCTGATGAAGTGACTGAAGAGCTTTCACAGACCGGCCCGATCATCCTGGACGTTCGTACTCCGATGGAGTTTTCCATGGGAGCTTGCCCGGGTGCTGTCAATGTTGGGCTTGATAACCTTGGATCCTGGTCTCAGTCTGTTGAGGACAAGGAACGCACCATAGTGCTCTATTGTGCTTCAGGAGCACGATCGAGCTATGGAGTGCGTATCCTCAAGCAGCTTGGCTTTACCAATGTGGAAAATGGTGGTGGGTTGCATGAGATGATGGCAAGCCATCATGTGAGCTGATCCTCACCGGCACAAGCCCTAATCCCTATAGAGTACCGGTTTTCTCTCTTATGGTAGAAAACCGGTACGTGTGTAGGGATCGATAAGGCCAATTGGCTAATCGCAAGCTTCACAAGAGTGGCCCTTTCCCCCCATCATCTTCAACAAGAGCAAACCCTTCGGGATTATCGATACGGCTGATCCTGAGACCTCTATTCAGATGCCCTTGCACCTTGGCGAAGATTCTTCCCTATTCATGGGCCTCCACTGCCCTCTCATACTCTGAGGTTTTCAAGCTGGTTCTGGCTTTAATCAGTTCATCTTCGTCTGGAAGCAATAAAGAAAGTACTACTTCTCCACATCTCTTTTCATCTTCACCAACATCACCATTGAGTGTTTCAACAGTGCCTATCATAGAGTGATCCTTGTTTACAGAGGTTTGATGGTATCTCAGGTCGGGCACCATTTTGGGAATGCTCTGCAAGGCCTGAATCAATAATCCCTTTTCTATTCCTTGGATAAGTTTAGAAATTGCACTCATCAGAGTGTAGTAAAAGCTCGAGAATCAGGAAGTTGTGATGAATCTTTACCTGAATCAATAGGGCATAGCATTTTCAAAAACAAAGCTTCCTATCTCTGTTTGTCCCATCCTTGCATGGTGTATAAGTTGACGAGCATCATTTCGATCAGTTCTAGGATGGTAGGTGAACGGATTGACGACAGAGCATGCAGCAGAGCTGATCATCTATTTCGCACCGGAAACAGACTGATAGCCCCCTGTAGAGAAATTGTTCCCGCCTTAATGTCTTCTGAAATGATTCGATAGCAAAGTACGTCTGAACTTGATAATGCCAAGTCTTAGATGACAGGTTCGATTGTTCTGTGTTCGAATTCTGCAATTCTCTTTGCACCTTCAAAAATCGCTTCTGTAATATCATCATCCCGATCCATGGGGATTTGTAACTGTACCAACTCTACTGTTGGGTGTTTAAAAGCCAGATTCAACGTTTTGAACCAGTTACTGGTTCCCACCCGGCACTTTGGGCATACTGACGAACAGCTTTTGGTGATAGTGTTTTTGCTATAGAGTATATCTGTTATCTATCCATGATAGCGTACCACCTCTTCTGGGTTGCCAGTGCTTGTAATCCATCTGGGCTAAAAGTCTGAACTTCTGGAAGATAAACCCCCGATCTAATCATACTTGCTGGAGCTCCTCGAAGACTTTCGCACCACGCACATTGTTGCAAGACAAGTCGTTCAGTACTCCATGCAAGCCATTGATCAGCATCCTCTGGCAAAACACTACTACGAGTATTCTTGGAAGTGCTACAGTTGTACATCAAAGTTTTCATATCGTTCAATTTCATGGAGAAAGTATGAAAGCTTGCTGTTTTGTTGGGAGGGAACAATTGTTGTCGCCTTTAATTGTATGTTCAAACAGATATAGTTGCTACTGTGCCTGGTCCAAAGGTATCCTTTGCGGTAATAGTAGCATCAATGCCAAGTTTATCGGAATGTCTTCCAACTACCCGACACTCCATACCTGGCTTTGCTGCAACAGCATGTAAACATGTATAGCTCAGCTCTGATTCAATTTCATCAGTGGGCAACAATGCCATCAGGATCTCCCTCGGAGGGAACATGCTTCCTAGCATGCATTGTCAAACATGCCTCAACAAGCATCGAAGGAAGAACGTTGGTATGCTGTATCCTGCATGGGGGTGAGCCCGATTGCTTCAGGCATTGACTCTTTTCTGTTTGCATCCTTTCTTTGTTGGTTTTCCTAGGCGGGCAATGAGGATGAGGATGAGGAGGAAAGGGCCTCAGTTCCTAAGCAGAAGGTGTAGGCCTTTTGGACTCCGGTTCCTTAACACCCTGCAGTGAAACAGGAAGGCCATCAGTCTTTGCTGATGCAAGTCACTTCTTATCCCGGTGTGTTGCTTCCATCGTTGTTTCAAGTGCAGCTATAGAATCTTCCAGGTTGTGAGAGAGCATCAATGAATAGAGAATGTCTATGACTGTAAGTTGGTTGATCCTGCTTGTAGTGGCACCCGGGCGATAGATCTTTTCAGTACTTGGTATGAGAAGTGCAATTGAAGCAGTGCTTCTTACGGTATTATTGGTGTCCATTGTAAGGGAGATGACCGGCACAGACCTGTTTTTAGCAATCTCAACCACTTCAATCATAGTAGTATTTTCTCCCGAGTAGGAGATGACAAATGCAACTTGGGTGGTTTGCATGGTGGAGGCTCTGGTGAGTTGCAAGTCAGAATCAGAAGCAAAATACACCGATAGGCCAAGACGGG
Organism: uncultured Sphaerochaeta sp.; assembly: GCA_964527665.1. Lineage (GTDB taxonomy): Bacteria > Spirochaetota > Spirochaetia > Sphaerochaetales > Sphaerochaetaceae > Sphaerochaeta. The sequence continues at coordinate 11,758 of CAZGOK010000022.1, read as the reverse complement.
TGAGTTTTTGCATAAAGTCATAGGCGACAACCCCCGAGGCCCCTACACCGAAAAGAGTAATTGATGAGGATGAGGTAAGCAACGAGACAGCCTTTTCAATACTGAGAGGGTCTAGTGTTGCCACAAGGGATGAGAGGGAGCGCTGAGTTCGATCAACAATGCCGCGAATTACACAAGAAGGATTAGCCTCGGACTCCAGGTCCAGGTCAGGGATGTACCGGTCATCAGAATCCCTGAAGACATCACGCGCAAGGCGAAGCTTGAAATCCCTGAAACTATCGAACCCTGTCCGTTTACAAAACCTGACTACGGCAGCCTGGGAGGAGTTGCTCTGTTTGGCAAGCTCCCTCACATTAAAATGAAGGGCTTTTCTCGGTTCCTTGCAGATATACTCTGCTATTTTTCTCTCTGATTCACTTAAAAGGTGCAGGTGTGCATTCACTGCGACCAACGCACCTTCCACCCTTTCAAAACTTTTCGTCATGGTTAACCTTCTGTATCCTCTTTATGGATTTTTAGCAGGTGGGATATGGGACTTTTATGTTTCTGTTCCAGTTTGGTAGCTTCCTCTCCTGTAATGCCAAGAAGGACCATGAGGATAGCGATCTTGGGCTTTCTTGCCGATCCTTCAAAAGCTTTTTCCGCCTCCTTTGCCGTACAACCCGTTGCTTGTCTGATAAGTCTTTTTGATCGTTCAACCAGTTTCTTGTTCACAGGGACAAGGTCAACCATCAGATTATTGTACACCTTTCCAATTCTAATCATGCTGGCAGTGGTGATCATGTTCAGGACCAGTTTCTGGGCAGTTCCTGATTTAAGCCTTGTCGAACCTGTTACGACTTCCGGTCCTACATCTAAGAATATTGCATGTTTTGCATAGAGGAAGGTCTTGGAACCTTTGTTGCAGCTGATCGCTCCAACTGAAGCTCCCAGCTCCCTGGCATAGTGCATGGCACCAAGGACGTACGGTGCTCCTCCACTGGCGGTAATCCCGACAAGGACATCATCAGAGTTGAAGGTATACTCTTTCAGGGCAAGTATACCCGCCTCTTCATCATCTTCAGCATTCTCTATCGACCGGGTGAGGGCAGGGACTCCCCCGGCTATGATGCCCACTACCATATCCGGGCTCACTCCAAAGGTCGGAGGACACTCTGATGCATCCAGAACTCCCAGCCTCCCGCTAGTGCCAGCTCCTATATAGAAGAGCCTTGCATCCTTTCTAAAGGCGACCACCACATCATCGACCAGGGCTGTGATGGTATCAAGCTGCTTTTCAATAGCATAGGGGACTGTTTTGTCTTCATTGTTAATTACTTCAAGGATCTCTCTTGTTGACATCTCATCGATGTTGGCTGAGTTTACATTCCTCTGCTCGGTAGTGAACACATCTAGCATATCTTGAGTTATCGTAGTATCTATCATAATTCTATAGCTCCAAATAGCATCATCTTATCAGAAAGAGGCTACTGTAAATAGGATACCATATCGTACCATTCGTATAAGATAAAGTAAAGAAATAATATTTTAAAGTTTTTGTTGTTTTTTGAAATTTTGTGCCATATACTATCTGTATCATGGACAAAAAAACAGAAACGACACATTTTATTGCTACATACCAAAACAAAAAAGAATCGTACATCATCGGTCTGATGAGCGGCACTAGCCTTGATGGGGTCGATGCCACCCTTGTTCGTATCAGAGATGAGAGCGCTTCTCTTGTCTATCACTACTATCTTCCTTACTCCCCTGAGATGCGGGAAAAGGTAAGCCGTGTATGTAGCAAGGAGAGTGCTACTATCACCGATGTCGTAGATGTGCATTTTGGCCTTTCACGGTGGTATGCAAAAGCTGTCAACACACTTCTTGAGCAGAGTGGCTATACAGCAAAATCCATCGATGCTATCAGCATGCACGGACAAACTGTATGGCACTCTCCCACACCTACCCCATTCCCTGGCCCTGATGGGCCTTTCGGAGTGACCGGTACCCTACAACTGGGGAACCCCTCAACCCTGAAGGAGCTTACCCATATTCCCGTTGTATCAGATTTCAGGTCTGCGGATATGGCAGTGGGGGGAGAAGGTGCTCCTTTGGCCCCTTATAGTGATTACATGATGTTCGGCTCAGCTGACGAGGGACGGATCATCCAGAATATCGGAGGGATTGGCAATGCAACGGTTCTTCCCGCCCTCCATGGGCAGAAGGACATTTTTGCCTTTGATACAGGCCCTGGCAATATGATCATTGATGAGCTTGTATCCCTCTATACCGGGAACAAACAACTCTATGATGATAAGGGAGAGATCGCCAAAAAGGGCAGGGTGGATGACGCTATCATCAGTCACTATATGCAAGATCCATATTTTACAAAGAGTCCTCCCAAGAGCACTGGAAGGGAAGTGTATGGCAAAAGCTTTACCCAAGCATTCCTTGCCCTCTGCACTGAGCATCATCTCTCCCCTATGGACAGCATTGCCACTGCCACGGCTTTTACAGCAGAGACCATCAGTCGGTCCTACAAAGATTTTATCTTACCCTTGCACAAGATCAGAAGGGTGTTGGTTTGTGGCGGAGGAGCGTTGAATCTGACGCTGTTGAAGATGCTTGAGCAAAGATTGCCCAAGGGCATTGAGGTCACGACAACCAGTGCCTTTGGCATTCCCGACCAGGGGCGTGAAGCTATGGCATTTGCCATTATCGCCCACCAGTCACTGTTAGGAAGAAGTGGCAATTTGCCACAGGTCACAGGAGCGAGAGTGCCCGTAGTATTAGGCACTATCACACTATAGAAGAGGTTCTCTGATTCATTTCAAAGGAGGAAAGAAATGAGAAAATTAGTATCAAGGATGATGATCGTTTCTATTTTTATGGCAGCACTTGTTATTCCCATGCTGAGCGCAACCGGTACAAAGGAAGAGGCGATAAAAAGTACTGAAAAAGTGATTACGATTGGTGTCGATCAAGAAGCCATTGGAATTGACCCGCACATTGTTACCGCGTTTTCGTCTCACAGGCGACTCGATTTACTCTATAACCGTCTTGTTCGTCTCGATTCAAATTTGGTGGTTGTACCAGATCTTGCTGAATCTTGGGATATTCCAAACAACCTTACCTACATCTTTCACCTCAGAAAAGGCGTAAAGTTCCATAATGGAAGAGAGATGGTAGCAGAAGATGTAAAATACTCCCTTGAAAGGGTGATGGATCCCAAGACAGCATCCCCAGGAAAATCCTATCTTGCATTGGTAACTGGTGTTGAAGTGGTTGATACCTATACGGTAAAGCTCACTCTCTCAGCACCCCTTGCTTCACTGCTGGACTCCCTCACAAGCAATAACCTTGCAATTGTTCCCAAGGAAGCGGTAGAAGCCAACGGCAACCTCCAGAAAGTTGCTGTGGGAACAGGGCCCTTCATGCTACAGGAGTGGGTTGCCGACAACTCCATGACCTTAGTCAAGAACCCTGATTACTTTATTGCCGGTGAACCTATCGTAGATAAGGTCATCTACAGGGTAATTCCTGAAGCCGCCTCTCTGTTGGCTGGTGTCAAGTCTGGTGATTTGGATATTGCAACCATAAATGATGGGGCAACTATTCGACAAGCCAACAAGACTTCTGATGTTGTGGTAATGAGCAAGCCTGGCATCAACGTGAGAACCTTTGGCTTTAACGTCACAAGGGCTCCCTTTGATGATGTCAGGGTGCGCCAAGCTATAGCACTGGCGATCGACCGGAGTAAGATTGTTGCCATGGCAGAGTTCGGGATGGGGACCCCTTCAGGACCTATTCCTGTAGCCGCAACCGATTGGGCACTTCCTTTGGACAAGCTTCCCATGAGTACTCCAGACTTTGCCAAGGCAAAAGCCCTTCTGGCAGAGGCTGGGTTCCCCAATGGATTTACCTTCAATATCGTTTGTTCTGCAACCTACGAAGGCGGACTCGATGTCGCTCAGGTCATACAGAGCGAGCTGAAGAATATTGGAGTCACGGCAAACCTTGAAGTGGTAGAGTGGGGTGTCTATATCGATCGTTGGGTAAAGAGAGATTTTGATTCGATGGTTGAGATCCGTGGTGGTTCAGGAGAACCCGACAGATTCCTCTACAGGACCATACACTCCACCGGCGGCGTCAATAACTTCCTGTTCAAACATGCCGAAACTGATAGACTTCTTGACCTTGGTCGAAGCCAGACAGTTCCTGCTGAAAGGAAAGCCACGTACAATGCCCTGCAGAAAGTGCTCACTGAGCAGGCTCCCCTGATTTTCCTCTATTCTCCAAGCGAATCCCATGTTCTCAGTTCTAGGGTCACAGGATTCAAACAAGTTGGAAATGGATCTCTCTACTACGTCACATCATCAGACGTGAAGTAATGTGTCTTTTGATGCCTCTCAACCGAGAGGCATCAATATATCAATCTGAAGGCTGAACTATTTGAGGTGAAGTGTGCTGAGGTTTATAGTCAAGCGTTTATTAACTCTTATTCCCGTCCTCTTGGGAGTTTCTTTAATTGTATTTTTCCTTGTACGGCTTATTCCAGGGACTGCCCTGGAGATGTACATGGGGACACAAGTGGAAGCAACTCCTGAAATGATGGAGGAACTGCAAAGGTTGTTTGGTGAAGATAAACCCGTACCTGTCCTGTATATCGAATGGATGAGTGATATTCTCCGGGGTGATTTCGGGTATTCCTTGCGGACAGGTCGTCCTGTTCTTCCCGATATCCTTTCTCGTCTCCCCTTATCACTCGAACTTACGCTCATATCCTTAGTGCTCGCCTTGCTCATCGGCATCCCTCTAGGGATAGCATCCTCGCTAAAACAAAACTCCGTGGGTGATTTCTTTACAAGAGTCTTGGGGCTGGTAGGGTTGTCACTGCCCCAGTTTTGGTTGGCGGCCCTGATGGTCATGGCTTTTAGCAGGTTTAGCGGATGGATCCCCATGGGCAACTACATTGGGTTTCTTGAAGACCCTATCCGAAATGTCAAAATGTTGCTGTTGCCCTCATTGGCCATAGGGATCGGCTTTGCTGCAGTGGTGATGCGGTATACCCGGACAAGCATGCTTGAAGTATTGCAAATGGATTTTATCCGTACAGCCAAGGCAAAAGGGCTTACTCGAAAAAGCGTCATCTACTCCCATGCGCTTAAGAATGCAATTCTGCCCGTAATTACTGTTACTGGGTTTAATGCAGGGTATCTTTTGAGCGGAGCGATAGTCATAGAGGAGGTGTTTGCCCTCCCAGGACTGGGAAGGCTCTCCCTCTATGCAATTTATCAACGGGATTACCCCATCATTCAAGCAATCGTGATGATCGTTGCAACGATCTTTGTCCTGGTGAATCTTATCACAGACATCGTATATGCTTTGGCAGACCCCAGAATTCGACTGGATGACAGGAAATAGGCAAGAGATGAAACAGTATCGATTACTCAAAAATGGAATTGCATTGACGGGACTTATCATCATTGCGCTGTATGTGCTCATAATCATTGTCTCCTTCTTCTGGCTTCCCTTTGATCCCATGGAGATGAATGTGGACAAGATGCTCGAACCACCCTCATTTACCAGCGGGCACCTGTTTGGGACAGATGAGTTCGGTCGCGATATCCTTTCAAGAATTATGAAAGGTAGTGTGGTGAGCCTCACCATCAGTATAAGTGCTACAGCTTTTGGGGGAACCATTGGCATATTGATGGGGTTGTGGGCAGGGTTCCTAGGAGGACGTTGGGATAACTTCATTATGCGAATTGCAGATATCCTCTTCTCGTTCCCCTCCCTTCTCCTGGCAATTTTCATCATGGCCATACTGGGAGAGAACAATGCCAATATCATCATAGCCATTGGTATAGTCTATATCCCCCAATTTGCCAGGATCAGCAGGGGGGCTATAATCGCCCTAAAACCAAACGAATATATCAAGGCTGCCCGTTCAAATGGAGCTGACAACTCGTATATCCTCTTTAAGCATCTGCTTCCCAATAGCATCGCACCCATCATTGTTCAGATATCCCTATCCTTGTCCGTGGCAATCTTGTTGGAATCAGCCCTAAGTTTCTTAGGCTTGGGAATTCAGCCACCGGAGCCAAGTTGGGGTAATATGCTCAGCAGTGCGCGCAAAGTGATGATGCTTGCTCCTTGGACAGCAATATATCCCGGTCTTGCCATTGTGACTTTGGTGCTTGGGTTCAATCTGCTTGGAGACGGCCTTAGGGATATCCTGGACCCAAGACTTCGTAACGTACGGTAGGAGAAAGATCGTGGAACAAAAGCCAATATTGGAAATACATGGACTGAAAACAGAGTTCAAGACTGATCGTGGGATAGTGCATGCAGTAAACGACGTCTCTTTTTCCTTGAGAAAGGGTGAGACCCTGGGCATAGTCGGTGAGAGCGGCTGTGGTAAGTCCGTAACGAACTTCTCCATCCTCAAGCTTATCCAATTCCCTCCGGGAAGGATCACAGATGGACAAGTCCTGTATAAGAATGAAGATATCTTTCTCAAAAGTGATGAGGAGGTACGGGCGATACGGGGAAAACATATCTCCATGATCTTTCAGGACCCCCTCACTTCCTTGAATCCTGTATTCAAGGTGTGGCTTCAGATAGCCGAGCCCCTTATGCTGCACCATAAGCTGTCCAAAAAAGAAGCAAAGCAAAAAGCAATAGAGTTGTTGACCATGATAGGCATCCCCGATGCCGCTGAGAGGGCAGAGGACTACCCCCACCAGTTCAGCGGCGGCATGCGCCAACGGGTCATGATAGCGATGGCCCTCTCGTGCAAGCCTGACATCCTCATTGCTGACGAACCCACCACTGCCCTTGATGTGACCATCCAGGCACAAATATTGGATCTTATCAAGAATCTCTCCAAGGAGCACCAGACGAGTGTGATCATGATCACCCATGACCTGGGGGTAGTGGCTGAGATGTGTGATACCATATGCGTCATGTATGCTGGGCGGATCGTCGAAAGGGCCAGTGCGGAGAACCTTTTCTACCACCCCAAGCACCCTTACACGATAGGGCTTCTTGATTCGATACCTCGGTTGGATGGGGATAGGAATCGAAGGCTTCACACTATAGAGGGAGCCCCACCAGATATGGTCAATCTTCCCCCAGGGTGTCCTTTTGAACCTCGCTGTGAGTTTGCCCTGCCAAAATGTTCAACCACGACACCTCCTGAGTTTACAATTGATGGTGATGAAGAGTGGAAGGCAGCCTGCTTTCTGCATGAAAAGGAATAGAAGCGTGGAAAACAAGAAGATACTGTTGGAAGTGAAAGATATGAAGGTGCACTTTCCCATTGAGAAGGGGATAGTGATAAAAAAGACCGTAGGCCATATTCGTGCCGTTGATGGTGTCTCTTTCACTGTGCGTGAAGGGGAGGCCCTTGGCTTGGTTGGAGAGTCAGGATGCGGAAAATCGACTACAGCCATGGCTATTGCCCAATTGCAACCCCTCACCTCCGGCAGCGTATGGTTTGAAGGGGTCGACCTTACAACCTTGTCCAAGGAAGAGTTGCGACGGGCAAGAATGAATTTTCAAATCATTTTCCAAGATCCTTTTTCCTCCCTGGACCCCCGCATGACCGCCAGCAACATCATAGCGGAGCCCCTAAAGATATATGCCAAGAAAGGGATTATCACGCTAAGTGATGAGGAGATTGAGGCAAAGGCACTCTCTCTTATGGAGAAGTGCGGTCTCTCTCCTACCTTTAAGGACCGCTACCCTCATGAGTTCTCAGGAGGGCAGCGCCAAAGGATCGGCATAGCACGGGCTCTCAGTCTTGAGCCTAAACTCATTCTTGCTGATGAGCCTGTATCAGCGCTTGATGTATCCATACAGTCACAGATACTCAACCTGTTGAAAGATCTCCAAAAGGAGTTCAATCTCACCTTTCTGTTCATTGCTCATGATCTTGCGGTTGTCGAGTATTTCTGTTCAACAATCGCCGTCATGTATTTGGGATTCATCGTTGAAAAAGCAAGTTCCGAGATGCTATATACAAGCCCTTTTCATCCCTATACCCAGGCACTTCTTTCTGCAGTTCCACTGCCAGACCCGATACAAGCTAAAAAGCGCAAGAGGATCATTTTGAAAGGAGACGTTCCTTCTCCTTCTAAAAAAAGAGAAGGGTGTCCCTTTGTGGAGCGATGTCCAAAATCGATGGAGAAGTGTGCTTTTGAAGTTCCTCCCCTGCAAGAGGTTGAGAAAGAGCACTTTGTCGCCTGTTTCCTCTATGAATAGAACCCTTCGGAGGTGTGCATGCTAGAGATACGAGTAATTCCAATCCCCCTTCATCTTACCAACCCCTTTACCTTGGCACACGGGTCGAGCACGGTACGGGAGAATGTGTTTATTGAGATGAAGGCAGGGGGATGTGTTGCGTATGGGGAAGCACCCATCGTCCCCTATTATAATGCCAGTAAGGAACAGGTCCTCACTGACATCACTTGTACCCTTGCAAGATACACCCCATCACAGATCAGCGATATGGTTGAAACGGGAAGTTCTCCCCGTTTCACCTATGCCACTTCACTGGCAGCTTTTCAAACGGCAACACTGAATCTTCGCAGTGCCCTCTCAAAGAAAAGCACTTTAGAGCTGCTATCCATCACGATATCGGATGATCGTCCGAAGACAACGTTTACCATCGCCTACCATGAGGATATTGACAAGATGGTGGAGATTGCCACCTCTTGTGGATTCTCTCATCTGAAGATCAAAGCGGGGATCCCCGGGGACATTGAGCGTATCAAGGCGATTCGGGCAGCCCTGCCACAAGCTAAAATCTTTGTTGATGCCAATCAAGGGTGGTCTTTCGAAGAGGCCAAGAAGAGCTTCAAGGCTCTTGAGCATGATCATATAACACTTATAGAGGAGCCCATCAAAGGCAGTCCTAAGGAGATAGAAGCGTTGGCAAGGAGTACCTCCATACCCCTCTATCTCGATGAGAGCATTCAAAGTAAGAGCGATCTCTCCCTCTATAGAGAAGGTTCTCCCCATCTTGAAGGGATTGTTGTAAAGAGTGCTAAGGTTGGCGGCCCCTACGAGATGAAGAAAATTATGCAAACAGCACAAGAGAACAACATGCAGACATTCCTCTCCTCGATGATAGAGAGTAGCATTGGTATCCTGAGTGCACTCCCATTCACCCATCTCAGTACGTATGTTGACCTAGATGGCCCCCTTTTGATTTCCAATGCTCCTTTTACTGGGCTTCGATACGAAAAGGAGAGGTTGTTCTTTGAAGATGACAGCAGTAAGGCGAGTGATGATGTGGCAGAACTCTTTCACCGCACTCCTTTGATTAAGCTGCTGGGGAGTTGAGATGGCCATTATTATCAAGCGCATGGAAGAGGGCGAAGCCCAAGAGAGTGCCCGTATCGCTTGCCACTCGCTTATCGGAAAAAGATATGCATTGGGTGAAGACTCCCTTACCAAGAGTCTTCTCGCCGCCAGGGAAAAAGGGGAAATCCTTCTTGTAGCAACAAGTGATGGCACTGTTGTTGGATTCGCTTGGATCGATCCCAAGGGTGCTTTCTCTTCAGCCCCGTATCTTCGGCTCATTGCGGTTGATGAGAAGTTTAGGGGCCGGAGGGTAGGGTCCCTTCTCTTGGAGGCCTTTGAAGAGAATACAGGGTATGTGGGTCGTGACTATCTGCTTCTTGTCTCGGATTTCAACGAAGGGGCGATCCGCCTCTATGAGAAGCATGGGTACGAGCAGAGGGGCTCTCTCCCCGACTTTGCCCGTCCAGGCATCACTGAGCTGATCATGGTTAAAAAGTGGGGCGAAGATGAGCTTTGACAGCATTGCGCAAGAGATGTTGGATACCCATGCATGTACCACAGCCCATCTCAGGATAGAGAGGTGGGGCAGCCTCCTCTTTGAAAGGGTGTATTCAGAGGAAAAGGTACAAGCCCCGCCTCTGTTTGATATCGCTTCCCTTACGAAACTTTTTACCACTACTGCCATCCTGCACCTCATCACCAGAGGCTTGTTACGGGAGAATACGACTCTTGGGGAGATCTTTCCTAGCTACCTTAGCCCTTATCAGCATAGCAGTGTCGCTTCGTTATTGACCCATACTTCAGGGATACTTCCCTGGTATCCCTTTTACACCCAAAGAGAGAAGCCTTTTGAACTAATTCTGCAGGAAATAGCAGAGAGCCACCCTCTTGAGGATGGCATGATCTATTCAGATATCAACTTCATGATCTGTGGGAAGATCATAGAGCATGTCAGCTCCCTCCCCTTGGAGAAGGCGATGCAAGACCTAGTGCTCAGTCCGCTCTCCTTAGGGAACACCACCTACCGCCCGGAAAAAGAAAGAACTATCCCGACAGAGTTTGGCAATAGGATTGAGCAGAAAATGGTAGAAGAGAGAAATCTGCACTTTGATGGCTTCAGACCAACAGATAGGGCGATAGTGGGTGAGTGTAACGATGGGAATGCCTTTTATTACTATGAGGGTGTGGCCGGTCATGCTGGCCTTTTCTCTACTGCAAAGGATATCAACAGGCTCCTTTTTCAGTATGTTCATGCACATAACCCAGAATACATTTCTCCTCGTCTCATAGCCAAGGCAACCGTTGACCAGGGGATGGGCAGGGGGTATGGCTTTCAAATGGGAGAGAATTACCCCCACTCCGGGATAGGGCACACAGGCTTCACAGGAACGTATGCCTACCTTAATCCAAACCAGGGCTTAACCCTTTCGCTTCTCACCAATAGGCTCAACGTAGCAGAGCCCCGTGCCATTCAATCCTATAGGAACGCTATGGTGAATGAAGCTTTTTCCCAGTATGCATAGAGGGAGCTCTCTCCTATTTGACCGCCTAGCGGGTATCATCTTCAACAAGAGTAAACCCTTCAGGATTATCAATGCGGCTGGTCCTGATTCCTCTTGTCAGATGCCCACGAAGTTGCACGTAGCTTCTTCCTTTTTCATGAGCCGCTACTGCTTTTTCATAATCGGAGGAGTTCAAACTCATCCTGGCTTTGATCAATTCATCTGCGTCTGGTAGCAATACCGAAAGAACGACTTCTCCACATCTTTTTCCATCTTCTCCAACATCTCCGTTTAGGGTTTCAACAGTGCCGATCATGTATTGGTCCTTGTTTCCAGAAGGTAAGGGACGTAGGAGTCGATGAACTTTTTCTATTTCGGGATAATACTCTATAGGAATTCTAATACGCGATGGTACTTCAGGTAGTGGCAATAGTATCGAAGATACCCATTTGATGGAAAGCTCAATCTCTGCTGTTTCACTTTCCCCTCGTAAATCCATGAGGCCCTTACAGAGGTTTGATGTTATTTCTGGTCGTGCACCCTCTTGTGATTGCTCTTCAAGAACCGAATTGATATTCCCCTGTTCAATCCCTCTGATAAGGTTTGAGTTGCACTCATCAGCAGTGTCGTAACAGTTCGAGTATAGGGTTGTGTTTCAGAAAGCAAGGGTGAATCTTGCACTGAGTCGAGTGGACAGAGTATTTTCAAAACAAAGCTACCAATCTCTGTCTGACCCATCCTTGCATGCTGAATAAGTTGACGAGCATCATTTCGATCAGTCCTAGGATGGTGAGTGACAGGGTTGACAACGGAACATGCCGCAGCGCTAATCATCTGTTTTGCACCTGAAAACAGACTGATAGCTCCCTCCAATGGGATTGTTCCTGCTTTGATGTCTTCTGAAATGAGTCGATAGCGAAGCACATCTGAATTTGTTGATGCCAAATCCTCGATGACCGATT
>CAZGOK010000021.1:0-16778 GCA_964527665.1 uncultured Sphaerochaeta sp. | reverse complement strand
TATTTGCTTCGCTTTTGAGCGCAAAAATAGCAGATAACACTTTCTCACAAACTTGCCCTATAGTCAAGTGCGAGGTATCGATGTACAGGGCATCCTCAGCGATTTTGAGGGCCCCGAATTTCTTGTTCCGGTCTATGTGATCACGCTCAATAATCTGTTTGAGCACTGATTCATAGCTCTGTCCCTGGGGGTGTTGGTCGAACCTTCGTCTGGCCCGAACCTCGGGCGTAGCATCAAAAAAACACTTGAGCTCGGCATCAGGGAAAACCACGGTCGTAATGTCCCTTCCCTCGACGACGACATCGAGGTCCTTGGCAATCTCGCGCAATTGAGCATCGACATGCCTTCGCAACAGCGGGTTTGCCGAGACCTGGGCGACCACAGCGTCCACCTCTGGGGTATGCAGTTTTTCCTCAACACTTGTGCCATCGATGCAAATCAATCCATTCTCTACAGTTAGGGGTGTCTTTTTGGCGGTGTCCAACAGGGCATCATCGTCAAAGGGGTCGCCTCCCGCCTTCTGATGGGCATAGGTATATGCCCGGTAGAAGGAGCCTGAGTTGAGGTAGTAGAAGTCGCACGTGTCTGCGATCATCTTTGCAATGGAGCTTTTTCCCACACCTGCGGGTCCATCGATGGCAACGACCATTATCGGCCCCTGCTTTTGGTCGGGTTCTCAGTAGCTCCGCTAAGCATGGTCTGGATCTCGGCACTCGTTACCTGGCGGAACTGTCCAAGGGGAAGTTCCCCCAGTTCAATGTTGCCGATCCGTACGCGGATGAGCTGTTTTACATCATAGCCAAAATAACTGAAAATTTTTCTAATTTCCCTGTTTTTGCCTTCAGTGAGCACAATGCGCACCCACCGCTTGGTGAGGATTTCAAAGCGTTTTATCCTATAAGGCTGGGGTATATCGATGTACACTCCCTTCAAGGCATCCTCTAGGTCCATGCGTCTTACTTCGGTGCTGCAGTTGACCATATACTCCTTCTCGATCTGCTCTGAAGGGTGCATGATCTTCTGGGCCACGTCCCCATCATTGGTGAAGAGGACCAGGCCTGTGGACTCCTTGTCCAGGCGCCCGATGTTAAAGAGAAGGTTCTTGTCCGCGATGGTAATGAGGTCGCGTGCATAGAGCTTTTCGTTGGGGTCATAGTTGGTGCAGACAAACCCCTTGGGCTTGTTCAGGGCATAGTAGTAGGTCTTCTCACTTGGTTCGACAAGCTCGTCATCTACCATGACCACATCGTCGGCCTCGACCTTTGTCCCCAGTTCGGTAGCACGCTTGGTATTGACCGTTACCCTTCCGGCGGTGATCAGTGTTTCACAAAACCTTCGGGAACCACAACCGCTCTTTGCCATATAGACTTGCAAGCGGATCGGATATTCTAATTTCATAGTGTCGTTTTCTCCTGTTCTTCGTCCCATTCGAACCGTTGCCGATCTATGTCGGAGAGCTTTGGCAATGCGCTGATGCTGCTCAAGTTAAATTCGAAGAGGAACTTCCTCGATGTCCCGTACAGACAGGGGTGGCCAGGGACATCCTTCCGGCCTACCACCTTGATATATTCACGATCACGCAACAGCCGTACGATTGTATCGCTGGAGACTCCGCGGATATTATCTATCTCGCGGCGTGTCACCGGCTGGCTGTAGGCAACGATGGAGAGCGTCTCCAGAGCTGCCTTGGAAAGACGGCGGTCAACACGCTTGCCATAGCAAGCCTTGAGCCTGTCATGCAGGTCTGAAGAGGGCAAGAACTGGTAGGAACCCTGGCTTTCCACAAGATTCATCCCGTGCATATAAAGATTGTAGTGCTCCTTGAGCTCAGAGAGTGCGCCCAGAGTCTGTTCTTGGGTCAAAGACCCCATCCTCATCAGCTTTTCTACGGAAACCGGTTCATTTTCCAAAAAAAGAAAGGCTTCGGCAAGCCTTGCCTCCATGCTGAGTATCGGCCCACTCTCCCTTTGGACAAGTGGCAGCTGCGCTCCCTTTTTCTTCGTATCGGACAATCTAACGCTTCCTTCTAATCCTCATCAAGGAGGATCTGTTCATCTTCGCTCTCATCATCATACAGAATTATCCTGCCATCGTCAGCAGTTGTAACCCCACTTTCATCATCTTGATAGGTATCTTCGTGGAAAAAGGCAGATTCTTCCTCATCGCTGATGGGATACAGGCCGTCCGAGTCGATTTCATCCTCATCGAAGGCATCTTCGAAAGCCTCATCGTCACCATCAGTTCTCTTGCGGATTAGGATCTCCCCATACGGGTCGGCCTGTTCCAACTTGATCAGCTTGAACTTGCATGCATCAAGGATTGCCATGAAGGCACACACGACGTGCAACATCTGCCCAAGGTATACGACGACCTCTTCAAAGGTGATGTACGCCCTGGTTTCAAAAAGCTCGAGCATCAGGGCAATCTTCTCATTGACCGTCACCGACTCATAGACGTTGAATACCTTGCTAGGGGTGATGTTGGTCATCATCTTGGTAAAGGAGGCGAGAAGGTCCTGCAGCCTGATACCATCGAAGAGCTCCTCATCACCGAAAGGCAGTCTGAAAAGTGAGTCCTTGCGCATGATGAACATCTCCGAACCCCCACCGGTGTTCGTGAGCAACTCGGTGTACTTGCGGAACTTGTGATACTCAAGCAACCGTTCGACCAGCTCCTGGCGAGGGTCTTCATACTCCTCATCAAACTCCAGGTCGACAGGCAGCAGCATCCTGCTCTTGATGTACAGCAAATCTGCAGCCATCTTGTAGAATTGGGTGAGGTTTCCCAAGTCAAGGTCCTTTGCACTGTGCAGGTAGGCCAGATACTGGTCGGTTATCTCTGAGATGGGGATATCGTAGATATTCACCTCGGACTTCTGGATCAGGAACAGGAGCACATCAAGTGGCCCCTCGAAGGATTCGAGGAGGAAATCGGTGCCGTCCGGTTCTTTTTCTATGGTTTCTGCTGCCTGCACTATCTGACCCATTAGAGGTGAGTATATCCAACGATCGCCCTTAAGGCAATAAAGCGGGCTTCTTGCCCGCCTTATTGCCGATCACTCAGACCTGATCAGAGCCTTATTGCTTCGCCTTATTTCTTCTTGGTCTCTTTCTCTGCACTCTTTGCCTCAGTCTCAAGGGCTACTTCCAGCACTGGCACAGAACCCTTGGGTGGGAACATCAGGGCCCTGAGCTTCTTGTCCAGCTCGACGGCTATGTCGGTGTTCTGCTTGAGGAAATCTATGGCCTTGTCACGACCCTGGCCTATCTTTTCCCCGTTGTAGGAGTACCACGAGCCGCTCTTCTCGATAAGGTCGTACTTGACCGAAGCATCGAGAATACTCGCTACATAACTGATTCCCTCGCCGAACATCAGATCCACCTCAACCTTCTTGAAGGGGGGTGCCACCTTGTTCTTTACAACCTTGATCCTTATGCGGTTTCCGACAATGTCGTCAGCACCCTTGCTGAGGGTCTCTATCTTGCGCACCTCTATCCTGACCGAGGCGTAGAACTTGAGGGCGTTTCCTCCGGTGGTCGTCTCCGGGTTGCCGAACATGACCCCTATCTTCATGCGGATCTGGTTGATGAATACGATGGTGGTGTTGCTCTTGGAGAGCAGGCCGGTGAGCTTGCGCAGCGCCTGGCTCATCAGGCGGGCCTGCAGGCCCATGTGCGAGTCACCCATATCCCCGTCGATCTCAGCTTGGGGTGTGAGGGCCGCCACAGAGTCGACGACGATCATATCCACAGCACCGCTACGCACCAGCGATTCGCAAATCTCCAGTGCCTGTTCGCCACTGTCCGGCTGGCTGATCCAAAGCTCGTCTATGTTGACGCCAAGCTTCTTCGCATAGGTAGGGTCCAGGGCGTGCTCGGCATCGATGAAGGCGGCAATGCCCCCTGCCTTCTGGCTCTCTGCCAGGGCATGGAGAGCCAAGGTGGTCTTGCCGCTGCTCTCCGGTCCGTAGATCTCTATTATCCTGCCCTTGGGATAGCCTCCTACCCCCAGAGCCTCATCAAGCAACAGCGACCCTGAGGAGATCGAGCCGATATCCAAGGAGTCCTTGTTGTCCCCGAGTCTCATCAGCGAGCCTTTGCCAAACTGCTTGTCTATCTGGACCCTTGCCGCTTCCAGGGCCTCTTGCTTTTGTGAGGTATCCGAAGGAAAAGTCCTTTCCTTATTTTTCGCCATGCTATGCTCCTACTCGAATCCGTATTTTTCGCTTCTTACACACTAAGGTCGCCACAAGGGGAGGTTGCTTCAACCTAGCTATCCAACAACAGCGTCACCGGCCCGTCATTGGTATAGGTTACGCTCATATGCTCCCCAAAAGCCCCTTGCTCCACGGGAAAACCCAAATCTCTGAATATCTCCAACGCCCTTTCATACAAGAGAAGCGCATCCTTGGGGTCGGCGGCCTCATTGTAGGAGGGGCGGTTGCCCTTGTGCAGGTTGGCACACAAGGTGAACTGGCTGACAACCAGCAGCGAACCGCCGACATCCTTGAGGCTGAGGTTCATCTTTCCCGCTTCATCGGTGAACGCCCTAAGCTTGGCTATCTTGGAACATAACCATGCCAAGCGCTCTTCGGTGTCACCCTTCTCCACCCCCAGATAGACCAGAAACCCCCGCTCGATGTGCCCGATGCGTTTGTCACCAACGCTCACTGAAGCATTGGTGACACGTTGGATGACACTTTTCATCTTTGCCCGAGAGATCCTGCTTGGATCATGTCGGCGACAAACTGGGGGCGGTCCTCGGCGGTAAAGAATGCATTGCCACAGACAACCACATCAGCTCCGCAGGAGGCGACGTCCCTGACTGTACGCATATTGATCCCACCATCCACATTGATGAGGTAGTCATACCCCTCTTCGGTGCGTATCTGCTCCAGTTCGGAGATCTTTCTCAGGGTCGAGCCGATAAGCTGCTGACCGCCATAGCCGGGATTGACGCTCATCACCAGCACCAGGTCGACGATATCCAGGACCTGCTCGAGCATGCTCACCGGTGTCGAGGGTACTATGGAGACCCCTGCCTTGCACCCGCAGCTTCTGATGAGCTGCAGCGTCCTATGCAGGTGGACTGTCGCCTCGGCGTGGATGGTTATGTAGTCAGATCCGCTCTGGGCGAATATCTCCACATGCTTTTCAGGGTTCACCACCATTAGGTGGGTGTCGAACACCAAGGGCGAGCAGGGTCGCAAATCCTTGATGAACTTATGTCCGAAACTGATGTTCGGTACAAAAGACCCATCCATGACATCCAAGTGTACCCATGAGGCGCCACTTGCATTTACCGTTTCCACTTCCTCTGCAACACGGGAAAAATCTGCAGAAAGCATGCTTGGTGCTATTAGTAAAGGTGCTCTGTTCATACCCTTTGTTATAGCATCAAGCGTTCAATTTTGCAATCGATACAATTTCGCTTCTGAGCCATCTTGAGCACAGTGCAAGTTTGCTGTACATTGATTTGCATGAAAAAGCACAAATACCTTCCTGTACTGCTCCTCTTAGTTGGTGTGGCTTTCCCCCTCACAGGTGCCCCCACTGCACTTCCGTATGGCATAGGGGTTCAGTTCAGCCCCTCCATCTGGGGCCTTTCCTACAACCAGCAGTTCGACCTCCACGCAGTGCAGGCAACAGCAGGGATCAGCTACGACCCCAACCCGCTATGGGAGACCGTGCTCTCTTATCAAGTGGCCCTTGACTACCAGAGGAACCTCTATAGGAACGATTTCAATGAGTACCTTGGTGCTCGCCTGTATGCCACAACCACCCTTGCCCATGCAGGGGAGGTCGAATCTGATTCCGGTTCGTCCGGTTCTTTTATGGCCAAAGTCATTCTTGGAGTAGGATTCGGAGTCGAGGTGACCTTCTTTGAGAACTTCTCCCTTCCTGTAGAAATCGCCTATGAATTCTCATACACGCCAACCGAAGCAAATGCCAGACGATCATGTGCCTTGGATTTGGTTCCTAGGATCGGATTGCGTTTCCGATTCTCATGAAAACAGACCAATTGTCCGTATCCTTGCCATCAAGTGGCTGACAATGAGTCCCCCTGTGTTTTGCTATCTTCAAGAAGCGGGGCTTTGCCATCCTTCTTTTGCCCTAACCACAATCATATTCACATCTTACGGACAGAGAGATTGCTAAGTGGTGCAATTCATGGTATAGTAGTGCCAATGAAATGAAATATAAATCCGAGCAGGCTGTGTCCCGGTCTGCCCGGTTTTCTTTTACGTCATAGATTTTACGCATATTTTGGAGGAAGACATGGGATTCCAGGAAATTGAGAACTTACTGAAAGAAGAGCAGTGGACAAGAGCCACCATCACAAATTACACAATACAGAGTTTTGACGAGCTGGACAAACAGATCAGTGAGTTGGATGATGAGGAAAAGACAGAAGCGAAAAACCTCTGTGATACCCATTTGACGGATAAGGAGCGCAACAGCATCATTGCGATGTATGTCAGCGGATCCATCCAGCTTGAACGCAGAGGGTCGGAAGACTATCTGCTCTTGCTCAACCTCATCGAGATGTTTGCAGAGAACAAGAAATGGAACCTCGTCGATTTCCTCAGCCAGAAGATCCTGCGTAAGACAGAGAACAAGCACGCCCTGAGGCTGCTTGCAAACAGCTTTGCACAAAACGGAAAGGAAGATGAAAAATATGCAGTGTGGGAACGCCTGGTCAAGGTTGACTACGACGAGATCGAGATAGTCAAGCAGATCGGTGCGTACGCCCAGCAGAAAGGCAATACTGAAAAGGCCATCTCCATGTACCGCAAGGCTGTGCACCGACTTCTCAAGCGAAAGGACTCCTCCCCCATCCGTCCCATCTTCAACATATTGGTGGAGCTTGACAAGGAGAATTTCGAATACTTCATGAACCTTGCCGACCTGGTGGGGGCCTTGAGCCACAGCACCGCCATTGCCATGTTGCGCGACCTTGAGGCTGCCAACAAGAACAATGTCGACAACCAGATAGAGGCACAGAAAAAGACCCTCCAATATGACCGTGAGGACATCTATGCCAGGGAGAACCTTATCAAGAGCTACAAGCTCAAGTATAAGCACCACTCCCGCTTGAAGAGCTGCCTTGAATCCAGCGCCCTTACCAGCAATATGGTACGGGACGTGATGCATAGCATTGAGGATTTTGAGACCAACATCGCCTTTGACAAGGGAACCTTCGTGTTCCAGAACAGCACAGGCAAGATCGGTCGCATCAGGTCCATCGATGAAAATGATGTAATCGTCGACTTTGCCGGACAGAAGGGCAAGGAGGGCAACCGCCTTTCCACAGCCATGGCCTTCAAAAGCCTGATGCCCCTTGCAAAGAGCCACATCTGGGTGCTTAAGAGCGCCCTGCCCAAGGAGAAGCTCAACAAGAAGGTCATTGAGGATATCCCCTGGACGCTCAAGACACTGCTTACCAGCAACGGTGGAAAAAGCTCTCTCAAGGAGATGAAGGCCGAACTGGTCCCCTCCATCCTTGAGCCCAAGCAGTGGACCACCTGGTCCAACCATGCAAAGAAAGAGCTGATGAACAACCCTGTCTTTGACCTGTCGGCCCAGGATGTGGATACCTATATCCTCAGGTCCACTCCTGTAAGCTATGAGGAGAAGCAGCTTGCTGTCTTCCGCAGTGAAAAACAGTTCTATGACAAGATCAAGAGGCTGAAAGAGTTCCTTACCTCCAAGGGAGATGTCGAAAGCGATTTCTTCTTTGAGATGGTGAAGTACTTCAGTGATATGTTCCTCGAAGAGAACGGGGCCCTCAAGCCCATGGGCGAGGTCAATGACTACACCTTCAGTGCATTCCTTCTCCTCGAAGATCTTGTGCAGAAGCAGAACATGAACTTCATCAACCGTGTGGAGGGACTCTCCTTCAAGGAGCTGTTCGAACGCACCGATGATGTTGAGGCGCATTTTGATGCGATCAAGGACCCTGAACTGAAGAAGAGCTTCATCGACCATGTCGTTGAGGAGATTCCCGGTTGGAGCAAGGTGCTTGCATCCCTGTTCCAGTACTACCTCACCAGCTATATCCCCGAGATCTTCCGCCATCACAAGAAGACCGCCGAGTTCAACAAGGTGTATAGGGATGCAGTGGAGAATTTCAAGGAGAAGGCCTCCACCCTGATCTACCTCATCAAGAACTCCGAGGAGAAGCAGTGGGAGAAAGCCGGGATCTCGGCTGAACAGCTCTTGTTCACCGAACTGCAGCTGCTTGACTACACCAACCGTTGCATCGATTCCCGCAAGGATGTCCAGGAGAATCGTAAGAACACCAAGACACTGATGACCATCCTTTTCAATGAGAAAAAGGCACTGACCTATATTGAGGAAGGAAGTGAGGAGACTGCACAGAAGATCTATAGCCTCGTTGCCAATGTGTTTGACCTTCCAGGAGGAAAGAAGATTGAGATAAAGCACGCCATAAGCGTGAAGTACCCCTCCTTCCGATTCTTTGATGAGGTCAGCCCCATCGATAGGGAGACGCTGGTTCCCACCGGTCTCTTCTGTACAGCAGCAGCCTATGATGCAAAGATGAAGGAAATGGAACGCATCCAACATGTCGATCTTGTTGAGGTTGCCAAGGAAATCGGCGAAGCCCGTGATATGGGTGACCTTCGTGAGAACAGCGAGTACAAGTACGGCAAGGAAAAACAATCCATGCTCAGCAACACACTGCGCCGTCTTGCAGAGGAGCTGGACAGGGCTACGGTCATCACCAAGGATAAGGTGGACCCCACCCGCATAGGATTCGGCACCAAAGTTGAACTGTTTGACAACCTCAACGGAGAAGCCGTCACCTACACGATCATGGGACCATGGGAATCCAATCCCAATGAGAACATCATCAACATGCTCGCTCCCTTTGGCAGGGCCCTGCTCAACCATCAGGTGGACGAGAGATTCGTGTTCACCCTGAACGAACAGGCCTATGACTTCACCGTCAAGAATATCGAGGTCCTTGACCTCTAGGTCTCCTGTCGCTCGCTACTATGTGTTCACACTACCCAAGGTCCTGCCTCTCAATGAGAAGCAGGACCTTGGTTGTTTGAGAATGGCCCATCCCTTCTCCATCATCAAACTTACAGTGGTAGAGGTTTCATCTTGACACCAACGATACATCCATGCAGTAATGAACATTGTTCAGTTATGGAGGCAGCCATTAAAACATCGGTAATTTCTAAACAGGCCATCCTATCAGCAGGAAAGGAAATAGTACGGCAATCGGGTCTCAGCGCCTTGAATATGCGCACCATTGCCCAAAGATGCTCTATCTCAGTGGGTTCGGTATACAACTACTTCCCCTCCAAAGGGGACCTGGTCATAGCGACCATTGAATCGGTTTGGCATGAAATCCTCTACGATGCACAAGAGAGCTCCCCTACCCTTGGCTTTACCCTGGCGGTGCAAAGCATGTTCCTTACCATCCAAAAGGGTTCTCAGCGGTATCCCTCCTTTTTCGCCGTGCACCCCCTGAGTTTGGCGGATATGCATAAGAAGGCGGGGAAAATGGTGATGCACCGATACTTCGCCCATATGAAACAGAAGCTGCAAAAGGCCCTGGAGCAGGATGCATATGTAAAGGAACATCTCTTCACTGAAACATTCACCCAGCCAGATTTTGTAGATTTCGTATTTGCCAATATGCTCAACCATCTGATGCATGGAAACCAGTCATGTGACTATCTCTTGGAGATCATCGGGCAGATACTGTACATATAACGTGTAGACTTGCCCTCTTCTTGGGCGGGTATCCTCAGAAGTAAACATGAACATTGTTCATTTATATGGTTGGCTAGGAGACTTTGATGCAAGCGATAATGGAAACTCTCTTTGATGTGGTCTATCTTGCCACGGTAACTGTTCTGGGCATTCTTATGATCAAGCATGCCAAAGGCAACAGGCAATACCTCTTGTTCGGCATTATGGCGGTTGTCCTGGGTGCAGGGGATGCATTTCATCTTGTTCCGAGGGCTATCGCCCTGGGTACGACAGGATTGGATCAGTATACCGTTGCCCTTGGCATCGGAAAATTCATCACCTCCATAACGATGACTCTTTTTTATATCCTGCTCTACCATGTGTGGAGGAAACGCTACAACGTGGTGGGAAAGAGAGCTAGTACAGCTACTGTGTATTTTCTTGCTGTTGTACGGATAGCCCTGATCATGTTTCCCCAGAATGGCTGGACAAGGGCCGACGCTCCTCTGGCTTGGGGAATCTATCGCAACATACCCTTCGCCCTTTTGGGGCTGCTGGTCATTGTCCTGTTCTACGGCAGTGTCAAGGAAAGGGAGGATCAAGCCTTCAGGTTCATGTGGCTCACCATTGCCCTGAGCTTTGCCTTCTACATTCCGGTGGTCCTATGGGCTGATACCCTCCCCCTGGTCGGGGTCCTGATGATTCCCAAAACATGTGCCTATGTTTGGACTGTCTGGATCGGATATGCTGACATGAGGGGAGAAAAGAGAGTACAGGGATAGCGACAACGTGCTCGTCACTTATCCCTTGGGCTTTTGAGCAGGCGTAAAAACGGTATGTTCGCCAGGGAGTAGCTCACCAGCGTCAGGACCACCCCCACCCCACCTAGCAGCGTGAGGATGCCCACATTGGCCAGGGTTGACCCCCCTTCGGACCACCGAAGGTCAAAGGATGTGTATACGAGGCAAAGGGCCAACAGCGGGATGTTTGCAACCACCACGCGTAGTACACCCTTGGCGAGCTCCCTATCCCTGTACAAGGGATAGAGGTCTCGAAGGGTGTAGGCAAGCACCAGAAAAAACAGGGAGAACGAGACGATCGAAGCAAGGGGCAATGCTATGATGCCCACCCCTACCCTGATGAAGAGCCACATCAGAGTCATGTCAAAGAGGCTCATCAGGGCAGTAACGCGTGTCATGCTCCTATGCCTCTCAGCACTGTAGCCCACCCTCTGCAGGAGGTTGAACCACGCTGCAGCTGTCATCCCCAGGAGATAGTACCTGAGCACCTTCGCAGTGAGGTGAGCATCGGCGAGGGTGTAGTTTCCCGTCTGCAGGACTGAGGAGACGGTTTCATTGCTGAGGAAGAAGAGGATGATGGTGCTGGGCAGCAGGAAGGTGAGGAGGTTTATCAGAGCCTCCCTTGACACTTTGTGCAGTTCGTCAGGTTTTGACAGCGCATAGGCGCGGCTCATCAGGGGAAAGGAGACGGCGACTATCGCATTGAAGAATATGCCGTAGGGGGCCTGCCAGAAGATGAGGGAGTTGCTGAAGGCGGTGACGCTCCCTTCGGAGAGGGAGGATGCAAACCAGAAGGCCACCATCTGAGCAGCCACCACAATGAGGGAGCTGAGCACCATTTGGACCCAGGACTTCAACAGGGGTTTGAAGGGTGTCCCCTTCGCATTGAAGGCTGGTCTCATGCGATAGCCGAACCGGCGCACAACCACATATGAATATGCGCCCTGCAAGAGTCCCCCGACAACTGCAGAGTATGCCATGCTCATCGCACCAACATGGGGGTGTAGGAACTGCACGCCGAAAATGACCGAAAGGGAGAACAGCAGCGGTGCTGCATGGGAGTGGAAGAAGCTCTGGTGGCAGTGAAGCAGCCCGTTGAAGACCGACCCCACGCTGATGGTAAGCAGGTAGACCATGAAGAACGGCAACAGCCTGGCTCCGAGAGCGAGCTGCTCAGGGCCAAAGTCGGAGAAAAAAAGGAGCAGGGTCTCCCCATAGAGGTAGGAGACCAGCACCAGGGGCAGGATCAGGAGGGTCTGGTAGGTGCAAAGCAGGGCAAAGAGCCGTTTGGCGGCCTTTGCATCCCCTTTGTCTATAAGGCGGCTGAAATACGGAATGATGGAGGCGTTGATCGCCCCCTCGGCAAAGATCTTGCGGAAGTTGTTGGGGATGTTGAAGGTGAAGTTGATCACATCCGCAACACCACTTGCCCCGAATATGGATCCGATGACCCTGGCTCTGACGATGCCGAGCACCCTGCTAGCGAGGGTGCACAGCATTACAATGACGCTGCTTTTTGCCGCAGCCTTATCTTGCGTAGAATCGAGCAAGGTAATCCCTCTTGAAGGAGGAGAACCTGTCCTCAGCTATTGCCAGGCGGACCTTCTCCATCAGACGGTAGAAATATGTCAGGTTGTGTTCGGTTGCAAGCATGCCCCCGAGCATCTCCCCTGCCTTGACCATATGGTGCATATAGGCACGCGAATACTGCGTGCAGGCTGTACAGGTACAACCCTCCTCAAGGGGGGAGTGGTCAAACTTATGGATGGCCTTCTTCAGGACCACCACCCCATCGTCGGTGAAGACAGCTCCGTTGCGTGCCATGCGCGTTGCAAGCACGCAGTCGAACATGTCGATACCGTTTTCCACAGCCTCAAGGATATAGTCGGGGCTGCCGATGCCCATCACATACCGGGGCTTCTCCCTGGTCACGATCTCAGCGGTATAGGCGAGAAAATCGCTGAACTGCTGGGCACTCTCCCCCACCGAGAGGCCCCCGATGGCGATGCCGGGGAAATCCATGCTGTTGAAGAACTCGGCGCTCTCCTTTCTCAGCTCCTCGTAGAAGTTTCCCTGTACGATGCCAAAGAGATTCCCCTTAAAGCCGTCACCCAAGCTTTCGCGGTGAGTCAGGGCACGCCCTGCCCAGTTGTGCGTGATGTGCATAGCCTCCCTGGCGGCCTTCAGGCTGATGTCAGGGGGTGTGCACACATCCAGGCACATTGCAATGTCGCTTCCTATGGTCCTTTGGATGTCCACTACCTTCTCAGGGGTGAACAGGTGTTTGGAGCCGTCGATATGGCTTTGGAAGTTGACTCCCTTCTCACTGATCTTGCGCAAGCCGGAGAGGGAGAACACCTGGAAGCCACCGCTGTCGGTCAGCAAATTATGCTGCCAGTTGGAGAAGTTGTGAAGCCCCTCGAACTGCTGGAGGACCTCCATGCCAGGGCGTAGGTAGAGGTGGTAGGTGTTTCCCAGGATAAGCTTGTACCCGATGGCCGCCACATCCTGGTGGTACATGCCCTTGACGGTGCCATTGGTGCCTACCGGCATGAATACCGGGGTCTCGACCACCCCATGGCCGAGTGAGAGCAAACCGAGCCTGGCGTTGCTGTGTGTGTCCTTATGGGTCTCAGTAAATATTTTCTGCATAGTGCCTCAACGAAGAACGAGTCGTTCTGATATTGCTATCGATACTATCACAATCATGGGGATTACCATACCCCATACAGGTTCGATGACCCCCTGTTTTGCCATGATCAGGGTCACCATCTGCACCACAAAGTAGATCACTGCAATGAAAAGGCTGGTGATGATGCTGAACAGCAGGACATTCTTCTTATACTTGTAGCTGATGGTGCAGGCGATGAAGATCAGGACAAGGGGGGTGAGCGAGCTCAGTATCCTGTTGGCAAAATCGGTTGCCGCCTTATACCAGAGCTTGGGGTTGAGGAGGCGTATTCGGTCCAAATACCTCACCGCAGAGGCGAGCTCCATCGTCAGTATGTCGCTGGAGATGTTCCTGAAGTAGCTGGGCTCCAGGTCAAAGCTCTCAAAGAGCACACCGTCCTCCCTTCTGGACTCAACGCTTAGGGTATCCTTGTCTATGGTGTGGATCGTTGCATCGGAGAGTGTCCATACCCTCCGTTCCTCATCCCAGGATGCACCGGTGGCGTCGATGCGGCTTTCAAGCTCCCCCTTGTTGTCCAGAAGGACCAGCGTCAGGGCCCTGAGGCTCTTGTTCTCATCGTTGTACCGAAAGGCATGGACGACAAACCGACCCTCCGGGTCGCTGAGGGTGATGTTGCGGTTGTCAAAGGTGCTGCGCAGACCGAAGAGCTCATCCTGGGTAACCTTCCGCTCCATGGAGGTGGGGATGGCAACCAGTTCATTGAAGCCGAACTGGAAGAGCGAGAAGAAGATGCCCAACACCAGGATGGGGGTGATGATCCTCCAGTAGCTGATGCCGGCATTGTACAATGAGATGAGCTCGTTGTTCGCCTGCATCTGGGATAGGTGGTAGGAGGCGGAAAAGAGCAGCGAAGGAGCCAACACGAAGACCAGGGCTTCCGGGGCGTAGAGCAGCGTCAGCTTTGAGATGCCCAAAAAGCCGGCCTGGCTATTCACATAGGAGTCCAGGTGCATGAACAGGTCGACGCTGACCAGCATCAGGGTGCACAGCAAGGCTGTGATGAGGCCCACCTTGGTGACTGACCTGATGATATGGCGACTGAGCAGCCTCATAGGCGCCTCGTAAGGAGCAATAGGAAAACCCCTATGGAGAAGAGCAGCACATTGGGGATCCAGATGAGGAAGGCCGGGTTGAAGGGGACTGAGAAGATCTGCATCTGGGCAAAGAAGAGCATGTACCAGTAGACTACAGCCACCAGCATGGAGAGGCCGAACCCTATGAGACGGCCATGCTTCACCCGGAAGAATGAGAGCGAGAAGGTCAGGAATATCAGCATGGTGCAGGCTGCCGAGAGGGCATACTTCTTATTCAGTTCAGCACGATAGTACTGGTAGTAGAAGTTGATGGGAGGGTTTTTCTGCAACTCGGCTATCTTGGCCTCAAGAGATCCTCTCTGCTCGACCTGTGTGCGCTCCCTTTCCTCCTCCAAGGCGATTATCTTCCTTGCATGGACCTTGCGGTCCTCCTCAAGGGCAATCCTGTATGTTGCGATGCGCTCACTCAGCTCCGCTATGGAGAGTT
This sequence comes from uncultured Sphaerochaeta sp., assembly GCA_964527665.1. GTDB lineage: Bacteria > Spirochaetota > Spirochaetia > Sphaerochaetales > Sphaerochaetaceae > Sphaerochaeta. The sequence goes on along the minus strand of CAZGOK010000021.1, from coordinate 2,037 downwards.
GGGAGGGAAGAGCTGAGGCCAGGGAGGCGACCTGACCGGAGAAGTTCAGGTAAAACTGTGCCTGCTCTGCTTCGGAAAGCGTCCACGAGGAGATGTCCTGCTCCTCGGAGGTGAAGATCAGAGGGGATTCAAGGTCGAGGCGGTAGATGAAGCTCTGCAGGTCTATGAGGGTGACCTCCCCCTTCGGGGAGCTGAGGACCTGGCTGTTGCCCTTGTTCGCAAGGTCAAAGAGGATGATGTCATGGACAGTGGAGCCTGAGACCTCCTTGTTGACCATCACGCGCTCTCCTATGGTGTTGGTGGAGTTGCTTGTCAGTTCCAGGGTGGGAAGGTCCCTCATCAATTCTGTATAGAGGGTCTTGTACTGGCGCGTACTCCACGGCAGGGCCTTGTCCGCTGTAAGGAAGGTTGCACAGGAGAAGAGTATGGAAATGGCTATGATGGGGATGAAGATGCGCCGCATGGAGATGCCAGAGGCTCGCATGGCCAGTATTTCGTTGCTGCTTGAAAGGTCGCCTATGACCATGCTTGATGCAGTCAGGGAGCTGAAGGGAAAGGTATAGAGCAGGAACTGCGGGACAGACAGGAGGATGAGGCGGAACACGGCCAGGAAGTCCACGTTCTTCAGCAGTATCCTCTGGGCTATGAGCAGGATCTGGTTGATGAAGAAGATAAAGAAAAAAAACGTGAACGCCACAATAAAAGCGAGCAGGTACTCCCTGCCTACATGTCGGTACACCAACCAATGGCGTTCATTTTGAGCCACATCACACTCCTGTAGAACCGAAGCCCCCCTGCCCCCGTCCTGTATGGTCGAGCCTCTCTTCCTGGTGGAAGGAAACCTTCTCATACCTGGCTACTACCAGTTGGGCAATGCGATCACCATGGTGGATGGTGAAATCCTGTTTGCCATGGTTTATGAGCAGAACCTGCACTTCTCCGCGATAGTCGGCATCGATGGTACCCGGACTGTTGAGCACCGTGACCCCTGCCTTTGCAGCAAGCCCCGAGCGGGGTCGGACCTGAGCCTCAAAGCCCTGGGGAAGGGCTATGGAGAGACCGGTGGGAACCTTCGCATAGGAGCCGCTGGTTATAGTCATATCCTCTTCAAGGCAGGCGCATAAGTCTGCGCCTGCACTGGAAAGGGTGGCATACGCCGGTGCGGATGCACCGGCCTGCAAGGTAATGTGTACTGTCTCACCCATTGTTACTTGGATGGGAGAGCGTCGACATAGCTGAGGTTGAGCCTGTTCTGACGGTCAATTTCCATCAGCTTCACAGGGATGACCTGTCCTACGGTCAGGACATCCTCAACATGCTGGACGCGCTCCTTGGAGAGCTTGGAGATATGGCAAAGGCCTTCCTTTCCAGGAAGAATTTCGATGAATGCACCAAAGTCCATGATGCGCTTTACCGTACCTTCGTAGATCCTTCCCACTTCGGGCTCTTCAATGATCGACTTGACCAGCTCCTTGGCAAGGTTTGCCGCTGCACTGGTTCGTCCGTAGATGGTGATCGTACCGTCATCGGCGATGTTGACCTCAGCACCACTTTGTGCGGCGATTGCCTTGATGGTCTTGCCACCGGTGCCGATAACAGCTCCGATCTTTTCTTCGTCGACCTTCATGGTCAGGATCTTGGGAGCAAGCTCGCTGATCTCTTCCCTTGGTGCTTTCAGGGCCTTGTCCATGATGCCAAGGATATGCAGTCTGCCATCCTTAGCCTGGGAGAGGGCCTTGGTCATGATCTCAGGGGTGACGCCGGCGATCTTGATATCCATCTGGAAGGCAGTGATGCCGTCCTTGGTACCGGTCACCTTGAAGTCCATGTCACCGAGGTGATCTTCCTCACCGAGGATATCGGACAGGACGACATACTTGGAGTAGTCGGCCCCTTCGGTGATCAGGCCCATGGCGATGCCTGCAACAGGCTTCTTGATGGGAACACCTGCATCCATCAGGGAGAGACAACCACCACACACTGAAGCCATGGAGGAGGATCCGTTGGATTCCATGATCTCACTGACTACACGGATGG